>NZ_CBAROL010000032.1:0-28431 GCF_964779595.1 Methyloglobulus sp. | reverse complement strand
ATTAACGGAGTACCTTGTGTGTCAACCTGTGTCTCTAGACACAGAATGCCAACACATGTACCCACACTCATTATTTTGGTCTGCTTGTTAAAGAGCGTACAACAATTTACTTTCGCTGCACTTAGTCCAACTATTCTACAGAATTATTCTGGGTTGTCAATGGGATGAAGAGAGTCTAAATCGAGTTTTCCTAATATGTGTACTATAAAATCTCGACATCAACACTGTTTGCCACCTCTATACCTACAGATTGATAAATTAGAATCTGGTATGATGTCGTCCACTTTTAACCCGACAACCATTATCAGGAAATATCATGTCAGAATTTAACAACGTATCTATCGTCAAAAAAGCCAACGTCTATTTTGGCGGCAATGTCAGTAGCCGAACAGTGAAATTTGCTGATGGCTCGATGAAAACACTGGGCTTTATGTTGCCGGGTGAATATACCTTCAACACTGCGGATAAAGAGCTAATGGAAATTATTGATGGTGATTTAAAAGCCTTACTTCCCGCCTCAGACCAATGGCTAGCAGTAAAAAGTGGCGAATCATTTGATGTACCAGCCAATGCCAAATTTACAGTTATAGTACACACGCCGACGGATTATTGCTGCTCGTTTATCAAGTAAATATTAGGTTTCGAAGCTAAAACCGAGCCATCAAATTCAACACTGCCGACTCGCGTTTCCAACAATTAACAGTCTGTATAGATGATTTGAAATCTTCACTAGGATTTATCCGCATGAAGACCTACGGATATATAGTAGAGGACTTTACTTGCAACCTCGATACAGCGCAACTGAATCGAGGTTGCTTGCTACCCTAAATTTTGACTGCCCAGATAATCCTCATAATTACCATTAAAATCAACGATACCCTTCGGAGTCAATTCGATAATCCTTGTCGCAAGTGATGATACAAACTCTCTGTCATGGCTGACGAATATCAACGTGCCAGGGTAGTTTTCCAAAGCCGTATTCAGCGATTCGATAGATTCCATATCAAGATGGTTGGTGGGTTCGTCCATGACCATGATGTTATTTTTTTGCAGGATCAATTTACCGAACAACATTCGCCCCTGTTCGCCGCCAGACAGCACTTTAACAGGTTTGTTGATGTCATCCGAGGTGAACAATAGTCGTCCCAGCGTACCCCGAATTGCTTGGTCATCGTCGCTTTCTTTGCGCCATTGCCCCATCCATTCGATAAGCGTGATGTTTTCGGCAAAGTCTTCGGCATGATCCTGTGCGTAATAACCCACTTCAGAATTTTCCGACCATTTGACCTTGCCTGTATCCGGTTTTAAATCCCCGACCAAGGTACGCAGCAAGGTTGATTTTCCGATACCGTTGGGGCCGATAATAGCCACACGCTCACCCACGGCAATCATCATCTTTAAGTCTTTGAATAGCGGTTCTGCACCGTAACCCTTACTCAAACCTTCAACTTCCAACGCCAATCGGAACAGTTTTTTGCTTTGGTCAAAGCGGATAAAGGGATTAACACGGCTGGAGGGCTTAACCTCATCAAGTTTGATTTTTTCCAACTGCCTGGCACGTGAAGTTGCTTGTTTGGCTTTGGAGGCATTCGCCGAAAAGCGGCTGACGAAAGTTTGCAGTTCTGCGATCTGGGTCTTTTTCTTGGCATTTCCCGCCAGCAATTGTTCACGGACTTGTGATGATGCGGTCATATAGTCGTCATAATTGCCAGGATACACGCGCAGTTCGCCAAAATCCATATCTGCCATGTGGGTGCAGACGCTATTTAGAAAGTGCCGGTCATGCGAGATGATAATCATGGTGCAATTGCGGTCGTTGAGTACGTCCTCAAGCCAACGAATGGTGTTGATGTCCAGGTTGTTGGTCGGCTCGTCCAGTAACATGATTTCTGGGTTGGCAAACAGGGCTTGCGCCAGTAATACCCGCAGTTTCCAACCCGGCGCTACGGCACTCATCAGGCCATAATGCTGTTCCTGTGGGATGTCCAGCCCTAGCAACAATTCACCGGCTCTGGCTTCGGCGGTGTAGCCGTCCATTTCCGCAAACTCCACTTCGAGATCAGCTACCTGCATTCCTTCTGCTTCAGACATGTCTGGCAGTGCGTAAATACGGTCGCGTTCCTGCTTGATTTGCCAGAGTTCCTTATGACCCATAATCACAGTGTCCACGACACTGAATTCTTCATAAGCGAATTGATCCTGGCGCAAAATGCCTAAACGCTCACCGGGGCTGATACTGACGTTGCCAGCGGAAGGTTCCAAATCGCCGCTCAAGATTTTCATAAAGGTCGATTTGCCGCAACCGTTCGCGCCAATCAAGCCGTAGCGGTTGCCGTCGCCGAATTTAACAGAGACGTTTTCAAATAGGGGTTTAGCCCCAAACTGCATAGTAATGTTTGCGGTGGATATCAAGATGTTGTTCCGAAAGGGTGGGTAAAGGGTAAATATCGTTTAGTTAAGTGCTTAAAATCCTTCTCAACAATTGCGCCTGTGTTGCCAATACCATAAGGATGTGGTGAATATGGAAAATGCAGGAACACAATCAAACTACAACCTTGTAGGCATCCAGCAAGATAGCAAGGGAAGTTGATTTTCTTAACTTAACAGCATTGGATAAAAGCGTGATATAAAGACAATGTTACGAGATTGTAGATATGTAACGCATTATTTTACAGCAAATAGGCCAACTTCCGTTACACAATATCGAGGTAACATTATGTACGTATCTTCTATTGCTGATTTTAGCTATAACAAACGGGCTTAAAAGAGAAATTAACAGCCTGAAGCCAAAAAAGCATTATTTTTTCATCGCTACGCTCTCCTTCTGGGTGAGGGTTTAACTGATTGATTTTAATCCCCTCACCCCAACTGTCTCTCGAAGGGAGAAGGAGCTTTGAGTTTTTAGACATTTCCTAAAGTCATATAGCTGTTTCCGGTGTTAATTTTGTCAATAACGCACTTATAAATTCAAGCTTTTGTTCGGTGTCGTTAAATGGTTTGATAAACCTTAGCTTATCAGCTCCATCAAATTTATAGCATTGTGCCTCAGTTTGGATCAATTTAATCAACTGTTCGGTATTAAGGGTAGGGGTTGCCGTAAAGACGATACGTCCACCGCCGGAATTCGCGTCGATCTTCTTAACACCCAATTTTTCTGCCTGTTGTTTTAATTCGGTGACGCTGAACAGGGTTTTTACCGGTTCAGGGAGAAGGCCGAAACGGTCAATCATCTCTATCTGCAATTCGCGTAAGTCTTCGGTCGTTTCGGTGTTGGCGATACGCTTGTAAAGCACCAGACGGGCGTGAATATCGGGCAAGTAATCTGCGGGGATCAGTGCCGCTGTTTGCAGATCGACTTCCGGCCCTTTATCCATCGGCGCTTCCAGATCGGCGGCTTTACCTGATTTTAGCGCGTTAACCGCCCGTTCCAGTAACTCGGTGTATAAGGTAAAGCCAATTTCCTGGATTTGCCCACTTTGTTCATCGCCTAATAACTCCCCTGCCCCGCGAATTTCCATATCGTGCGATGACAACATGAAGCCCGCGCCCAAATCACCGGATTTTTCCACTGCTTCCAGACGTTTTACCGCATCGCTACTCATCAAGGCTTTAGGTGGCACGACAAAATACGCATAAGCCCTATGATGCGAACGCCCCACCCTGCCCCGCAGTTGGTGCAATTGCGCCAAGCCCAATTTATCGGCACGGTTGATAATGATGGTGTTGGCACTGGGTATATCAATGCCACTTTCTATGATGGTGGAACACAACAGTAAATTAATACGCTGATGATAAAAATCCATCATGATACGCTCCAGATCGCGTTCTGCCATTTGCCCGTGGGCAATCGCTATCCTGGCTTCTGGCACGAGATTTTCCAGATCAGTAGCCATTTTTCCCATGGATTTGACATCATTATGCAGGAAGAATACTTGTCCGCCGCGCTTGATTTCCCGTTGACAGGCTTCCTTGATTTGCGCGTCCACCCACTCGCTGATAAAGGTTTTGATGGCATGGCGGTTGGGTGGCGGACTGGCGATAATGGATATATCGCGCAATCCCGATAAGGCCATATTGAGTGTACGTGGGATGGGCGTTGCCGTTAAGGTCAGCATATCTAGCGAGTGCCGCAACTTTTTGAAGTGTTCTTTTTGCGTGACACCAAAACGGTGTTCTTCATCAATAATCACCAAACCCAGCGCTTTGTAGCGTAGGTCTTTGGACAAGAGCTTATGTGTACCGATGACGATATCGGCCTTGCCTTGCTCCAAATCTTCGGCAATTACTTTTTGCTGCTTGGGTGAAACAAACCGGGACATCACCTCGACACGCACAGGCCAATCGGCAAAGCGATCACGAAAATTTTGGTAATGTTGTTGTGCCAGTAGGGTCGTCGGTACCAAGATCGCCACCTGCTTACCGCTTTGCACCGCAATAAAAGCGGCCCGCATGGCGACTTCGGTTTTACCAAAGCCCACGTCACCACAAATCACCCTGTCCATCGGCTGTGGACTCGCCATATCTGCCAATATTGCTTCAATGGCGGTTTGTTGATCGGGCGTTTCCTCAAACGGGAACGCATCGGCAAAGCTCATATATTCCGAATCTTGCACAGAAAACGCATGACCTTTTTGCACAGCACGCTTTGCCTGAATTTCCAGCAATTCAGCCGCCACATCCCTAATTCGCCCGATGGCCTTTTTCTTGGCTTTCGTCCATTGGTCGCCACCTAATTTATGCAATGGCGCATTTTCTGGACTTACGCCCGTGTATCGGCCAATCACATGTAAGGATGAAACCGGCACGTACAATTTATCGCCGTTGGCGTATTCCAATGCTAGGAATTCGGCATCTATGCCACCGATTTTCAAGGTGTGCAGTCCCAAATAGCGACCAACACCGTGTTCCTGATGCACGACGGGCGAACCTATCGTCAATTCATTCAGGTTATTGACGATATTTTCCAGCTCGTGTGCCGCTGACCGTCGCCGTCTGCGCCGCTGCTGTATTTTTTCGCCTGACAACAGGCTTTCGGTGATGATGGCAAGTGGTGGATTTTGCAGCCATACGCCATGATCCATGGGTGCGACGGTAATCCCAAACGAAATATCAGCACTTAAAAATACCTGCCAGCTTTCTACCTGCTTTACGGTAATTTTGTATTGCCTTAATTTGTCGATTAAGGCTTCTCTACGTCCAGCAGACTCTGCGACAAAAAGAATTTTTCCGGTAAATTCATTAACAAACTGCTGTAACCGTTGGGCTGGCTCGGTCAGTTTGGCATCAATGGTTAAATCAGGCAGAAGTTGGCAATTGAATACCTTTTCATCAACCTGAGCCGAATTGTCGAATGTGATACGGGCAAAAGCGGCGGTCTTTTGCGACAATTCCTCAGCCGATAAAAATAGCAGTACTGGCGCAAGCAAAGGCCTATCAACATCATATTTACGTTGCTGGTAACGATCTTCCGCTTCTGCGTAGAAAGCCTGTGCGGTCTTATCAAATGCCTCGGAAGTCACCAACACCGCCGAGGCAGGAAGGTAATCGAATAAGGTCGCGGTCTGCTCTACAAACAGCGGCAAATAATATTCAATCCCGCTGGGTGTTATGCCTTTGCTGACATCCACATACAGCACATTTTTAGGTGATGTTTCGGGGAAAGTTTCCCTAAACGCCTGCCGGAAATGTTTGATGGATTCATCGGTAAACGGAAATTCGCGGGCTGGGAACAACTGTATCTCGTTACATTTATCCAATGACCGTTGGGTTTCAGGATCAAAGGTACGAATGGATTCAATTTCTTCATCGAATAGTTCAATGCGGAAAGGCACTTTACTGCCCATCGGGAACATATCAACAATCGACCCCCTAACCGCAAATTCACCATGTTGATAAACCTGTGAAACGCACTGATAACCGACGCTTTCCAGCTTGATCCGGTTCAGTTCCAGGTTAAAATCATCGCCGACTTTAATCGCAAAGCTATTGGCTAATACGTGTTCCCTGGGCGCTAGTCGGTGCATCAAGGTCGTCACTGAGACCACTAGCGCACCACGTTTTACCTGTGGCAATAAAGCCAGGGTTTTCAAGCGTTCTGAAATAATCTCGGACAGCGGCGAAAACACATCATAAGGCAATGTTTCCCAATCGGGGAAATGCAGGATGGGATGTTCATCGCGCAAAAAGAACGCCAGCTCATGTTCCAAACGCAACGCCGTTTGATTGTCAGGCGTGACCACCACAAACAGGCGGTTTTCTTGCTGGATCGCAATGGCCAATGCTAGCGCATCAGCACAGCCGGTTAAGCCAGTCCAACTGACGGTTTGATTATTAGCCTGGGGAATTTCTGGGGATAAAATGGTTGGGGTAGTCATGATGTAAGCAATTTCGTACTTTCTGACACATTATCAGGATGTATGCACATAGAGGCGTTAGGGTGTCAGGCGTAACATGGATCTTGGGCGCTAAACAAGAGCATAACGTCCATTTTTATTCCCTCAAAATGTTTCGGAGAATTTCTAATGAGTACATTTTTTAAACGATTTTCAAGCATATTTCTACTGACGGCCTTACCGCTAGCCCCTGCACTCGCAGCCAATCCTATTGGCAAATTATACACGATGAGCAATGCGGTGAGCGGAAACGAGGTTTTGGTTTATAACCGCCTCTCTGATGGTAGTTTATCCAAAGCGGCCAATATCCCCACCAACGGCACAGGTTCTGGCGGTGGATTAGGCAACCAAGGTGCTTTGACTTTTAGCAAGGATGGCTTTTTTCTGTTTGCCGTCAATGCGGACAGTAATTCCATTTCATCGTTTCGCATCGCCGCAAATGGGTTGGATCTCGTAAGCACCGTGTCATCAGGCGGAACAACGCCTGTCAGTGTCACGGAAGATCGCGGCCGATTATTTGTATTAAACGCAGGCAATGCTTCCAAACCCGGTAACATCCTTGGCTACCGTGTTAACCACGATGGTCGATTAAGACCCATGCCGTTCACTAAACGCTTACTGAGCAGCAATTCGGCCAGCACGGGTGCTGCCCAAATCAGCTTTAGCGATGATGGTCAGCAGCTAATCGTCACTGAAAAAGCGACTAACCTGATTTTGACCTATCGCGTTAATGATTATGGCGTACCTGGCAAGGCAATGCTTAACACTTCTTCTGGCATTACCCCTTTCGGTTTTGCTGTCGGCAAACGTAACCAGATTTTTGTTTCCAATGCCGAAGGTGGGGCTGCCAATATTTCGACATTGTCTTCATATCGGTTATTACCTTATGGAAAATTGCGGGATATTAGCCCAGAAGTAGCCACGGGCGAAACAGCAGCATGCTGGGTTGCATTGACACCTGACGGGCGCTATGCCTTCACGACCAATACCGCAAGCGGATCAGTGTCTTCATTCCAAATCGAATTGGATGGCAAAGCTACCGTTGTCGATGGCAAAGCAGGGATTACAGGAAGTGCTTCAGGCCCAATCGACATGGTCGTTAGCCCTGAAAGTCGGTTCTTGTATACTTTAAATTCCGGCAATGAATCGATTTCTGCTTTTGAAGTCGGCTTAGATGGCGCACTTACCTTGGTGACAACGTTGGAAAATTTACCCGATGGCGCAAATGGACTGATTGCCCAATAAGCAAAACCTTAGCGGGCTTAACATCAAGTCCGCTAAGTGCTTTATATTTTGCCCACTTTCCGAATCCCGCCAATTTTTCTAAATTGACCAGGCCCGACTCCCATCACGCGTTTGAATGCCTTACTGAATGCCGCCGCTGACTCGTAACCGCAGCGTTCCGCAACATCCATCACACTCGCGTTCTCCTGTTCAAGCCAACGGCGCGCAAAATACATACGCCAGATTGTCAAAAACTCAATCGGTGGCATCCCGCATGCCCATAAAAAGCGTTCAGCAAAAGCAGAGCGCGATAGATGCGCTGTTTCTGCCAGATTATCCAACGTCCAATGTTCACCAGGATTTGCGTTAATCGCCAAAACTGCTTTACAAATCTGGGCATCGCCAAATGCGCCCAATAATCCAGGGATTGGTAGGTTTTTTTCTACAAGATCACGCACGATATAAAACAACAACGCATCGGCAAGTCGATCCAGAATGGCAGTAGCACCCACTTCATCCATCCCCGCTTCGGCAAACAGTAAGTCAAGCAAGGTACGTGCGGCGGCATTAATACCCCCAGACTGGGAGGCTATCACTAAAAACTCCGGCAAGGTTCCCATAAGTAGCCGTCGCACTGAATGGTCTATTTCCAGAAAGCCGCAAATTAAGGCAGTGCCTGGATTGGTGCGATCCAAGCGCACTTCACGGGTAACATTTTGTATGCCAAATGCCCTGGGTTTTTCCTCTGACGAACCAATGATATGCGCGGCATCATGCGGGAAAACTAAGATGTCGCCGCCTTGTAATCGAGTCGAAGCCTGAGAATCCGGCAAATGCAGCCAACATTCACCATGACAAACGATATGGAAATTGACATTGCCCGTACCCGACGTATCAAGAGCCCAGGAATCACACAACTGACCACGGTAAAAAACCTCGGCACGGAAGCTGATCCGTCTTAGAATTTCGTTCAGCGCTTGCTTAGCATCCTGTGGGAAGGCTTTTTCTTTAGCGGGTGATGCCATCGCAAAATATCTCTGAAGTTAAATGGGTAAGTGTATGACATTATTAGAAAGACAAAAGAATAGACTCTGGTATTTGTTACCTCTTTAGAAACACATTATCCCGCACCACAACAACGCTTAAATTTTTTGCCACTGCCGCATGAGCAAGGTGCATTCTTGCCTTGATTAGATTGCTGGATGATTTTGCCAACTTTCTTGACCACGCCGTCCAAATAAAACCAACGTCCATTGGTTTTAGCAAATCGGCTGACTTCATGCAGCCTATACGCTTCGCCATTGTTTAAGTAGAACGCTTTGAATTCTACTATGCCCTTACTGTCATTGATTTCGCCCTTTTTGGTGTCGATAATTTCCAGCCGCTGCCAGTCGATATTTTCTTCAGCAAGCTGGGTCTCCTCCGGCTTTGGTCGGGTACTGGCATCCCATGTATCTTGCACATATTGGGTTTTATCCAGTGCGTAAGCCGTAAAGCGCGAACGCATTAATTTCTCAGCAGTAGCCGGTAATTCGTCACCGGAATGAAAGGGTTCACAACATTGCCTATATTCAATGCCCGAGCCACAAAGACAACATGTTTCAGTATTCAAAGGTTGAGTCTCTATTGTTAAGTTTAGAAGGATTGGATTTGTTTTATTGCCTAGTTGTTTATACCGGCATATCAAGCGCTCAAAAACATCGCATCGCCGTAGCTGAAAAAACGGTAAGACTGGTTAATAGCATGTTGATAAGCATCCATCACAGGCTGATAGCCAGCAAAAGCGGCAACTAACATTAACAAGGTAGATTCAGACAGATGGAAATTGGTCAACATGGCATCGACGGACTTGAATTGATAACCTGGGGTGATAAACAAATCGGTATCGCCAAAACTGGATTCAAGTTGCCCTGTTTTACATGCTGACTCCAATGCCCTTACCGCCGTGGTGCCGATGGCAATAACCCGTCCACCTCTGCCTCTAGCCTGACGAACCGAATCAACGACTTCTGACGACACGGAAAAGTATTCTTTGTGCATGATGTGTTGCGACAAATCTTCCACCCTCACAGGTTGAAATGTGCCGCTGCCGACATGCAAAGTCACGAATCTGATTGCCACGCCTTTGGCTTTGATTTTTTCCATCATCGCCAGATCAAAATGCAAACTGGCGGTCGGTGCGGCTACCGCGCCAGCATGTTTGGCAAATACGCTTTGGTAACGACTGACATCGGCTACATCATCAGCCCTGGTAATGTAAGGCGGCAAGGGGATGTGACCTATCTGGCCTAAAATCTCCAGCAATGGTTTATCACCGTTAAATTCGAGTTCAAATAAATCCTCTACCCTGCCCTGCACTGCACAGCTATAACCACCATCCAGATTTATCGCCGCACCTTCCTTTGGCGATTTACTCGCTCTCACGTGAGCAATAGCGTGATGGTCGTCCTGCACTCGTTCGATCAGAATTTCGACTTTACCCCCAGTGGTCTTAACACCGAATAAACGTGCAGGAATCACTTTAGTATCGTTAAAAACCAACAGATCGCGTTCGTCAATTAAATCAATAAAGTCGGTGAATTGCCTGTCGGTAAGCTGTCCTGTGTGTTTATTCAAGCATAATAGACGGCTGTCATGACGTTCCAACAAGGGTGTTTGAGCAATTAATTCTTCAGGCAGTTGATAGCTAAAATCAGATTTCTTCATGGTGGAGGATATTATCAGGATACATCTAGCAAATACACACAAAATGGACTGGCGTTTTTAAGCAAGTGTACCTATAATGTGCGTTCTTTGCCGGGATGGCGGAACTGGTAGACGCGCCGGATTCAAAATCCGGTGATGGTGACATCGTGCCGGTTCGATTCCGGCTCTCGGTACCAATTCAAGGTTTTGAGAAGTGCAAAGAAAACCATAAACCCGCAAGTCGTAAGGCTTCGCGGGTTTTTTATTACCCCTTAAACTGCGATAAATTGGAGCTGTGTTTACTAGGATTGCACTTCGGAGTTGAATCCGCCCGTTATAAAACCATTCACTCTATCAATTACGACACCAACACCTCTCAAGGCATCTATATCGCCTTGGTCACATTGGCTCAGTGCATCTTATTTGCTCTTAATATAAAGTAATGGATGCTTGAATTAGCGGCTATTAAACTATATCATAAGCGGTTTGATTATTTTGGGGATAACGATGCGTCGCTCGCTGGTTTTAGGAAATTGGAAAATGAACGGATCACGCACCAGTGCGGAGTCGTTGGCGAAGGGCATCATCGCCGGTTTGGGTGCAGATGTTGCGGATATTGCTGTTTGTGTACCCACTATTTTTCTGCCTGACGTTGCTCAAATTGTCAAAAACACCCGTTTGGGGTTGGGCGCGCAGAATGTCGCGGATAAGCCTTCAGGTGCTTATACCGGAGAGATTTCCGCCGCTATGCTCAAAGAATTTGCGTGTAAATACGCACTCGTAGGACATTCTGAACGGCGCACTTATTATGGCGATACCGATCAGTCCGTAGCCGCACGATTCTGCCAAGCCCAAGAGCAAGGAGTCATTCCGGTTTTATGTATCGGTGAAACCCTAGAACAACGCCAGCAGGAACAAACTTTTGAAGTCATTACCACACAGCTTGACGCAGTGGTTAATTTGGCGGGTATTGCTGCATTCAACAATGCCGTGATTGCGTATGAGCCAGTTTGGGCTATCGGTACAGGGCTTACAGCCACCGACGAGCAAGCGCAAGAAGCACATCATTTCATCAGACAATACCTTGCTGCTAAAGATCAGACAGTAGCAGAAAACATACAAATTTTATATGGCGGTAGCGCCAAACCGGATAATGCAAAAGGTTTGTTTGCCATGCCGGATATTGATGGCGGGTTAATTGGCGGGGCTTCTCTTGATGCAGAGTCCTTTTTAAAGATTTATCATTCTGTTAAGTAGTACAACATATATGTATCAGGTAATTATCGTAATTCACATACTGCTGGGCTTAAGCATCGTCGGTTTGATTTTAATGCAACAGGGCAAAGGCGCTGATGCCGGTGCAACTTTTGGCGGCGGCGGCTCAGGTTCTGTATTTGGAGCTCAAGGTGCAGCATCATTTTTATCCCGCACGACGGCAATTTTGGCGGCTTTGTTTTTTAGCACCAGCTTGGGTCTTGCCTGGATGAATGGCAATAAAGGTGCTACCGTTGATTTCATGGGTTCACCTGCGGTAGAAAAAGAAGTCCCGGATTTAGGTTTGCCGAATGTGGATGGTGCTAACATCAAACCAAGCGCTCCTGCTACCTTGCCGGAAAGTAAAGTAGATGTTGCCGTGCCTCCGCCGGTTGCGATGCCACCAGTTAGCGTCACTCCACCTACCGTGCCTACTCCAACCTTAGAAAAAGCTGCTGTACCCAATAATGAAGAGATTGAGGTGGTTGAAGAACAGGAATCAGAGCTAACATCGGATGAACCCAATAAAGTACCCACCAAAAAACCTGCCAAAAAGAAATAGCTAACAAAGCCGATGTGGTGAAATTGGTAGACACGCCATCTTGAGGGGGTGGTGACGCAAGTCGTGCCGGTTCAAATCCGGCCATCGGTACCAAATAGAGAGTTAAAGAAATAATAAACCAGCTAATAAGCTGGTTTTTTATGCTCACCTACTTTGACTCACCAAGTCAAAAACGTGAAGGAATAAGAAGGTTTCTTGACGTTGTTTGAACGAGGTTTTTTGCCCCGTCCTTGGTTGAGAAAATAGAGGTTTTATGGTGTAATACCACCGATTAAATTCCTCATTATAAATATGCCTAACTAATTCAATGTAGTTAGGAATGGTTTCGTTGCAACGCGTCTGGAGAGCGGGCTTATCAAAATGCAATTTCTTATTAAAAAAGGGTTAAACATCCCTATAACAGGCGAACCTAAGCAAGTTATCGAGAATGGCAATAAGGTCAAATCGGTTGCGGTTTTAGGAATGGACTACGTGGGTATGAAACCTACGATGCTGGTCAATGAAGGCGATACGGTCAAATTAGGACAAATCCTGTTTGAAGACAAGAAAAACCTTGGTGTTGTGTTTACTGCGCCTGGGGCGGGTATTGTCAAAAGCATTAATCGTGGTGAAAAGCGCGTATTGCAGTCTGTTGTTATTGAACTGGGTGGAGCAGAACAAGAAGCTTTTACTAAATACAAAGAAGCTGATTTAGCCAAGCTCGATGCCGAGAAAGCTAAAGCCAATTTGTTGAAGTCGGGATTATGGACTTCGTTTCGGGCGCGACCTTATGGCAAAATACCCGCAGTGGACAGCAATCCGAACGCTATTTTTGTGACGGCGATTGATACCCGTCCTCTGGCCGCGGACCCTGTCGTTGTCATCAAAGAACGCAGTGCTGATTTTATCAATGGTTTGGCGGTCATCGCCAAACTGTCCGAAGGTAAAACCTATGTCTGCAAGGCAACTGGTGCTGATATTGCTGTTGGCGATAACGCTTCTGTTGTTGCTCATGAGTTCGCAGGCCCACATCCAGCCGGATTACCCAGTACGCATATACATTTTATAGATCCGGTCAACATTGATAAATTTGTTTGGTATATTGATTATCAAGCGGTTATGGCAATCGGTGCATTGTTCACTACGGGTAAGTTGAATGTTGAACGCGTTATTTCACTGGCGGGTCCAACCGTCAAGAAACCACGACTAATTCGTACTCGCGTTGGTGCTAACACCGATGATTTGGTCGCTGATGAACTGACTGATGTTGAAAACAGGGTGATTTCAGGTTCTGTATTGTACGGTCATAAGGCATCTGATTGGGCGGCCTATCTGGGCTGCTACCATCTTCAGGTTTCAGCTTTACAAGAAGGGCGCGCCAGAGAGCTTTTTGGCTGGATTGTGCCAGGTAAAGATAAATATTCCGCGTTAGATGTCTATATCAAAAGCCGTCAAGACCGCAAATCTCAGCGGAAATTCCCGTTAACTACCGATAAGAATGGCAGTAATCGTGCGATTGTTCCAGTCGGCATTTACGAAACCGTCATGCCGATGGACATTTTGCCCACCCCGTTGCTCAAGTCAATGATTGTTGGCGATACCGATCAAGCTCAAGCATTGGGTTGTCTTGAACTGGATGAAGAAGATATGTCTTTGTTTACCTTCGTAGATCCTGGCAAGCATGATTTCGGTCCGGTATTGAGAGCGAATTTAACTAAAATTGAGAAGGAAGGCTAATGTCGGCGAGAGATTTTTTAGACAAGATTGAGCCGCATTTTACAAAAGGCGGAAAACTCGAAAAATATTTCGGGTTGTACGAGATGGTGGACACCTTCATCTACACCCCTGCGGATGTAACGCGCGGTACTACCCACGTACGTGACGGTAATGACTTGAAAAGGACGATGACCTTTGTGGTCATAGCGACTTTTTTCTGCGTAATGATGGCGATGTATAACACCGGTTATCAAGCCAACCATGCAATGGAAGTCATGGGCTTAAAAGAAATAGCGAACTGGCGTGGCATGTTTATGTCTTTGTTCGGTTACAGTGCCATGAATCCCGTTTCTAATTTGGTACATGGTGCCTTGTATTTTTTCCCTATTTATATCGTCACATTGGCGGTTGGTGGTGTCTGGGAAGTGTTGTTTGCGACTGTGCGTGGGCATGAAGTCAATGAAGGTTTTCTCGTATCATCCATGCTTTATACCTTGATTATGCCGCCCGACATGCCCTTATGGCAGGTGGCATTGGGCATTTCATTCGGTATCGTTATCGGCAAAGAAGTATTTGGTGGGACTGGAAAAAATTTCCTTAACCCAGCGTTGACCGGACGGGCGTTTTTGTATTTTGCTTACCCTGCCTCCATAACTGGGGATTCAGTTTGGGTGGCCGTTGATGGTTTTACGGCAGCGACGCCATTAGCCTTGGCCGCTAGTGGTGGGTTGGAAGCTGTTTATGCGGCAAATTACAACTGGTTTCAGTCCTTTCTTGGTTTTGAGCCGGGTTGTCTGGGCGAAACCTCAACCCTAGGTATCTTGATTGGCGCGGCGTTCCTGCTCTATACCCGTATTGCCTCATATCGCATTATGGGCGGCGTTTTCCTCGGTATGGTGGCGACATCCTTGTTGTTCAATGTAATCGGTAGTGATACCGATCCTATGTTCAGCATCCCTTGGTATTGGCATTTGACAATGGGTGGTTTCGCGTTTGGTATGGTTTATATGGCAACCGATCCCGTCAGTGCGGCAATGACCGACACCGGACGCTGGGTTTATGGGGCGTTGGTCGGTGTTATGACGGTGCTTATCAGGGTAGTTAATCCGGCTTTCCCCGAAGGGATTATGTTGGCGATTCTGTTTTCCAATATGTTTGCGCCCACTATTGATTACTTCGTTATACAAGCCAATATCAGAAGAAGGATGAAACGTCATGCTTAATATCATCAAGAAAAACGAGCAATACGTAAAATTCTGTGCGCGACTGGACAACTGTGAACATTACCAGAAATTCTTGGTTTACAAGAATAAAGTGTTGGCAATGGGCAATGATAGCCTGGAAAAAACCATAGCGATTGCGGTAGCCCTTTGCTTGGTGTGTGCTGTGTTGGTGTCTTTTGGTGCGGTTGCGTTGAGGCCATTGCAGGCATACAACAAAAACCTGGACATGAAGAAGAATATTCTTGAAGTCGCGGGTTTGATGAAAGAGGACACGGACATCGACTCAGCTTTCGCTGAACAAATTGAGCCTAAAATAGTCAATTTGGAGACGGGTGAGTATGATGAATCCGTCAATGCTGATGAATACGACCAACGTAAAGCCACTAAAGATCCGGTTCAAAGTGTTGCTATTCCCAAAGCTCAAGATATTGCCCATATCAGGCATAAAGCCAAGTTAGCTAAGGTTTTCATGGTTAAAGAAGGCGATAAAATCAAGTCAATCATCTTGCCAGTCAGTGGTTATGGCTTGTGGTCAACGCTCTATGGTTTTCTGTCTTTAGACGCTGATGGGCAAACGGTGCAAAGTATCAACTTCTACGATCAGGCGGAAACTCCAGGATTAGGTGGTGAAGTGGTCAACCCCAAATGGCGTGCGCTTTGGAAAGGCAAAAAAGTGTATGCCGAGACCGATCAGCCTGCGATGGATAAAGGCTCAATTGAGGATGCGGATATAGGCGAGCCAGCCTTGGCCTTGATTAAAGGCGTGGTGGACAATGACAAAGCAGGTTCGCAATACCAAGTAGACGGTTTAGCTGGGGCAACATTAACCAGTACCGGTGTTACTAATTTGGTCAGATACTGGATGAGCAAAGAAGGTTTTGCGCGTTATTTAAGTAAAGTAAGGATCAAGAGGGCTAAGTCATGAGTGCAGTATTAGGCGATGAGCTAAAAAACGCGATTTTAAATGAAGAGACTAAGAAGGTCATAATTGATCCCTTAGTCAATAACAATCCGATTACCTTACAGGTTTTAGGTATCTGCTCTGCATTGGCGGTGACATCCCAGATGTCTACTTCTTTGATTATGGCGCTGGCTTTGACATTGGTGACTGCATTTTCTAGCGCAGCCATTAGTGCCATTAGGAAGCACATACCAGGTAGCATCCGCATTATTGTGCAGATGACCATTATTGCTTCATTGGTTATCGTCGTAGACCAAATATTGAAAGCCGTCGCTTACGATGTGAGCAAACAATTATCGGTTTTCGTCGGTCTCATTATCACTAACTGTATCGTTATGGGCCGCGCTGAAGGTTATGCGATGCAGAATCCACCCTTG
The DNA here is from genome assembly GCF_964779595.1 of Methyloglobulus sp. Lineage (NCBI taxonomy): Bacteria > Pseudomonadati > Pseudomonadota > Gammaproteobacteria > Methylococcales > Methylococcaceae > Methyloglobulus > Methyloglobulus sp. The sequence continues at coordinate 12,058 of NZ_CBAROL010000032.1, read as the reverse complement.
GAAAGCTTTATGGACGGCATTGGTAACGGTGCAGGGTATAGCTTGATATTGATTATCGTGGCATTTTTTCGCGAGACACTGGGTTCCGGTAAATTGTTAGGATACGAAGTTTTTAAGCTCACTAAAGATGGTGGTTGGTACGATCCCAATGGCTTGATGCTATTGCCACCTAGCGCATTTTTCATTATCGGCATGATTATCTGGGCAGTTCGCCAATGGAAACCTGAGCAAAATGAAGTGGTTGATTTTAAAATCATGTCGATTGCACATGGCGAAGGAGCGCAGCACTAATGGAAGGGTATATCAGTTTATTTGTTAAAGCCGTTTTCATTGAAAATCTGGCGTTGTCCTTCTTTTTGGGGATGTGTACCTTTATTGCCGTTTCCAAGAAGATTTCCACGGCGATGGGTTTAGGCGTTGCGGTTATGGTGGTACAGGCGATCACCGTACCTGCCAATAACTTCGTCTATCATGCCTTGCTGAAAGAAGATGCGTTGTCGTGGATGGGCATTACTGGCGTTGATTTGAGCTTTTTGGCGCTATTAAGCTGTATCGGCATTATCGGTGCATTGGTGCAAATCTTGGAAATGGTGCTGGATAAATTCTTCCCTGCCTTATATTTTGCGCTGGGTATTTTCCTGCCTTTGATTACCGTTAACTGCGCCATCTTGGGTGGTAGCTTGTTCATGATTGAGCGTGACTATAACTTTGGCGAAAGTGTTGTTTACGGCGTTGGCAGCGGTTTTGGTTGGGCGTTGGCGATTACCGTCATGGCCGGTGTGCGGGAAAAACTTAAATACAGCGATATTCCGCCTGGCTTACAAGGCTTAGGTATTACATTTATCACTGCTGGGCTGATGTCGCTTGGCTTCATGGCTTTCTCTGGAATCCAACTTTAAGAAGGTTACACACTCATGCTGGAAATTTTATTAGGGATTATTATTTTCACGGGGATCGTGATTGCGTTGGTATTAGGGATTATCGGTGCCAAAAGCAAATTGGTCGCCGAAGGTGACGTAGAAATTCTGATCAACCATGAAAAGAAAATTCATGTGCCTGTGGGTTCTAAATTATTGGGCGCATTAGCTGAAAATGGCCTATTTGTATCCTCTGCATGTGGCGGCGGCGGTACTTGCGGCCAGTGCAAAGTGAAGATTCATTCCGGCGGCGGTGAAATTCTGCCGACTGAATTAGGTCACATCACCAAACGCGAAGCAGCTTTAGGTGAACGGCTTTCTTGCCAAGTGTCCGTCAAACATAATATGGACATCGAAGTTGAAGATGAAGTCTTCGGTATCAAAAAGTGGGAATGCACTGTTAAATCAAACAATAATGTTGCCACCTTCATCAAAGAGCTTGTGTTGGAATTGCCTAAAGGCGAAGCGATTAACTATCGCGCTGGCGGTTTCATCCAAATCGAATGTCCACCGCATGTTGCCAAGTTTAGCGATTTCGATGTCGAAAAAGAATATCGTGAGGATTGGGATAAGTTCAACTTATGGCGCTATGTATCTACGGTAAAAGAGCCTACGCTCCGGGCTTACTCGATGGCAAGCTATCCCGAAGAAAAAGAAATCATGCTGAATGTGCGGATAGCAACACCGCCACCTCGTGCTGATGAAAGCGTACCGCCGGGGATCATGTCATCCTATATTTTTAACTTGAAACCTGGCGATAAATGTATTATTTCAGGGCCTTATGGTGAGTTCTTCGCAAAAGACACCAATGCTGAAATGATTTTCGTCGGCGGCGGTGCGGGCATGGCCCCGATGCGGTCGCATATATTCGACCTGTTACGCAGGTTGAAATCCAAACGGAAAATGACTTTTTGGTACGGTGCCCGTAGCAAACGCGAAATGTTCTATGTTGAAGATTTCGATATGTTAGCTAAGGAAAACCCTAATTTTACTTGGCACGTCGGGTTGTCTGATGCTTTGCCAGAGGATAATTGGAAAGGTTATACCGGCTTTATCCATAATGTCCTTTTTGAGAATTATTTGAAAAATCATCCTGCACCTGAAGATTGTGAATACTATCTGTGCGGTCCACCGATGATGAATACGTCTGTCGTTAAGTTGTTACTTGATAACGGTGTGGAGCCTGAGAACATCATGTTGGATGATTTTGGTGGTTGATATTGAAATTCGTTAGATGAAGTTGGTTCAACAAATTATCCAATTGAATTTAATGTAGCCATAAAGCCCTGCCCTTTTTAGTGTAGGGCTTTTTCTTTATATAGTAACTGCGGTTTTCAAATCAAGTTCAGCCTTCATTCATCTTGCTAACATTACAGTATGCTATTGTGAATCAATAGAGGCTTTGTACACTGGCCTTAATCTTAATCTGAAAATTTGGGTAACAGGTGACTGCTATGTATCGACTAAACTGGATTACATTTACGCTCTGCTTACTATTTTCAACACCATTACTGGCTTTGCGATGCGGTCATTCCTTAGTTCAGCCTGGAGACCGTAAAAGCTATGTCTACGAATTATGCGGCGAACCCGATTACATAGATTCACATTACGAAAGGCGGGGTAGTGAGAGCTATGCCGATGTTACACAGAACAATTTCGGTCAAAATCGTCGATTTCCCAATAATTCTTTTAATTATGGGCAATCACACCACCGTGAAGTAGAAGTTTTGGTGGAAGAATGGACTTATGATTTTGGCAGTGCTAAGTTGCGAAAATTGCTGCGCTTTGAAAACGGCAACTTAATTGATGTTGAAAATCTGGGCAGAAGAAGACATAGATAACGGCAAATCACTTATAACAGCAATGCTACTCAAGCCTAGTACTAAAATTGAATTCGACTATGTTACATTTAGCTAAATATTATTTCAGTAGCCTGATCCTGATTGTTCTGTTGTCAGCTTGTGACAAAGCTACAGAACATAAGCCGCAAGATTACCCCTACAATGCCGTCGGGATGACTATGGGGACTAGCTACAATATCAAAGCCAGTAAGTTACCAGATTCGCTCACACCGACGGAAATAACCCGTCAAGTTAAAGAGTTGCTAGAGAAGGTAAATGGACAGATGTCCACTTACCAAAAAGATTCGGAGTTGTCCTTATTCAACCAAAGTACCTCGACGGATTGGTTGCCTGTATCGGCTGAACTCTATGGCGTTATCAAAGAATCAATTCAAATTAGCAAGTTATCAAATGGTTTGTTTGATGTCACTGTCGGGCCTTTGGTGAACTTGTGGGGCTTTGGCCCTGATAAAATGATGGTCAGCCCACCTGACGAAGCCGTCATTAAAGGCTTGTTGAACCAAATCGGCTACAACCGTCTAACACTCAAGGATGATGGCTTGTTCGTCAAAAAAGACATCCCAGGACTTTATGTCGATTTGTCGGGCATTGCCAAAGGTTATGGTGTAGACCAAGTTGGCTTATTGTTGGAGCGCTTAGGGTTAATGGATTACATGGTCGAGATTGGCGGCGAGATCAGGGTAAAAGGTAAGAACAACCAAGGGCAACCCTGGCAAATAGCCGTTGAGAAACCTACTGCCGAAAGACGGGCTATCGAAAAAGTTCTGGCGATTACCGATACTGGTATGGCAACATCGGGGGATTACCGGAATTATTTTGAAGTTGATGGTGTGCGCTTTTCCCATACCATAGACCCAAGAACGGGACGACCCATTGACCATAAGCTGGCATCTGTCACCATCTTAAGCGATACTTCAATGGAAGCGGATGGTTTGGCTACCGCAATTATGGTGTTAGGTCCTGATGAGGGCTACAAGTTTGCAGAATTAAACCAAATAGCGGCGTTTTTTATTATCAAATCCGACCAAGGCTTCGTAGAACGTATGTCGTCTGCCTTCGTTGCAAGCAAAAAGGTATCAAAATGAATTATTTTTTAGCGACATTTGCATTGATGTTAATCGTGATAGGACTTATGGCAGTGGGTGTTATGTTTGGGCGACGTGCCATCAAAGGTTCCTGCGGTGGTTTGAACACGGGCAGTTGTGTTTGTGTGGAAAAATGTCCCAAACGCAAAAAAATGGAAGCCGAAGGCCAAGTTTAAGCTACATACAGTAAGCTCGTGGCAGAAACCAGCCTGTACTGGCACGATTACGAAACCTTCGGCATAGATCCTAGGCGCGATAGACCCTCGCAGTTTGCCGGAGTTCGAACTGATGTCGATCTTAATATCATCGACGACCCTTTAGTCGTTTACTGCAAGCCACCCGCCGATTACCTGCCCCATCCCGAAGCTTGCTTGCTCACAGGCATTAGCCCACAATTTGCCGAATCCAAAGGTGTAATTGAAGTAGAGTTTTGCCGCCTTATCCACGAACAACTTGCCCAACCCAACACTTGTAGCCTAGGTTACAACTCCATCCGTTTCGATGATGAATTTACTCGCAACTGCCTGTACCGTAATTTTTACGATCCCTACGCACGGGAATGGCAAAACGGCAACTCCCGTTGGGATTTAATTGATGTCGTCAGAGCAACCAAAGCCTTACGGCCTGATGGCATAACGTGGCCTGTTGATACAGAAGGCCGTCCTAGTTTTAAACTTGAAGAACTCACCAAAGCCAACGGTATCGCCCACGAAGCCGCGCATGATGCGCTGTCTGATGTCCACGCCACTATCGCCCTAGCCAAGCTGATTAAATCTGCACAGCCCAAGTTGTACCAATTCTTGTGGCTGCACAGGACAAAAACCGAAGCCCTTAAATTGCTCCAGTTTGGCAATTTCAAGCCTGTGGTGCATGTGTCGGGAATGTATTCCAGCGAAAATCACCGTCTAGCAGTCGTTTTACCCATCTGCAAACATCCAAGCAATACCAATGGCATCTTGGTTTATGACCTTTCTATTGATCCTGAACCTTTAATTTCCTTGTCGATAGCGGATATTCAACAGCGAATTTTTACGGCGACAATAGATTTACCAGAAGGTGTAGCAAGAGTTCCCCTTAAAACCGTACACATCAACAAATGCCCAGTATTAGCACCCATATCGGTACTTAAGCACAGCGATCAAAAACACTTAAACCTTGATCTGGCAAGGTGTTATGCAAATATCGACAAGATAAAAGCCGTGCCAGGTATGGCAGAAAAAATTGCAGCCGTGTTTTCTGAAACTAAATTTGCGGAGCCAGAGCAAGAAATTGATCCAGATCTCGCCATTTACAGCGGCGGCTTCTTTTCCGACGCGGATAAACAAAAAATGCAGAAAATCAGGAACATGCCGTCTAACCAGTTATCCACATTTAAACCAAACTTTACCGATTCTCGCTTAGTTGAGATGCTGTTTAGATACCGAGCGCGTAATTACCCCAAACTGTTGCAGCGCGAAGAGATTTCCAATTGGCAGGAATTTTGTGCAAATCGAATCACCGGACAACAGCCAAGTGGAGGAATTATCCTTGATGAATATTTTTCTCAGCTAACCAAGTTGCGTAATGAAACTTCCGGTAATGAGGCGTTTTTAAAGATATTAGAAGAATTTGCCCTGGATAAAATTCAACAGTTAGGCTTGAAAATGTAGGTTGTGGGTGAGCCACAAACTCCAACAAACTACACCATAATCCACAGCTTATCGTGCTGAAATTTATACGTAATCAGAAAAATATTAGGGATGGGGCACATATCCCATCCCACCATGACATATCCTTATAAAAACTAACGCCCCAACACCTTAGTCAGAAAATCATTTTCCGCCATTAACTGACCAATTTTGGCGTGACGTTCATTGTTAGTTTTACTCTCTATTTCTACAACAGCATAATCGTTATCAAACACACGGTTTAAATTGTTAAGCATTTGCTGCTTCCATAAGCTAATCTGATTGGGATGGATAGCAAATTGCATTGCCAATTCAACAGGGGATTTCTCGCCTTTTATAGCAGCCAGTGCAACTTGAACTTTAAAGTCGGTCGGATATGTTCTCCGTTCTTCCTTGACGTTACCGTCGGTTAAAAATATTCTTCTTTCAGTGTTCATACTGTGTTCCCTTAATACTTCCATTAATTAAGATGTTCGTTCTTGAGTGCATTTAAAAGTAGGTTATCAACTAATTAAATTTCTTGCGGTAATTATCTGGCTTTGTTAAATCAAATGCTATTAGCATAAATACCTATATGCGAAGTTTTTTTTCAAGAAATTGAAACCCACTATTCGGGAAAATAATGCTGTTTTAACAGGGATAATTGCTTGAATCTACGTTAGACTATTAGGATATTTTTCTTATAAACAGATACAAGTTGGAGCAGTGCGTGGCAAAAGCAAGTGAATTAAAAAAAGGCATGGTGGTTGAGGTGAATGGTGTGCCGCATGTGGTTAAGCAGATTGAAGTCAGGAATCCGTCCTCCAGAGGCGCATCGACCTTATATAAGATCAGGTTCAATAACCTGAAAACTGGGCAAAAGCTGGATGAATCCCTGAAAGGTGATGATTTCTTCAAAGAAGCCGATTATGCCCGTGCCAAAGCGCAGTTTTCTTATGTGGATGGCGATTTGTATGTGTTTATGAATTCCGAAGATTACAGTCAGTACACCTTACCTGGTGAAGACTTGGAAGACCAAATTGGGTATCTGACCGAAGGATTAGAGGGCATTGTCGCCTTATTAATAGACGATGAGGTGATCGCAATTGAATTACCGAGTTCTGTCGTTTTGACTATCGTAGAAACCGCACCCGCAATTAAAGGCGCGACTGCGGCTGGACGTACTAAAACAGCAAGATTGACGACTGGCATTGAAATCCAAGTGCCAGAATATTTAGAGATGGACGAACTGGTCAAGGTGAATACCGAGACAGGGAAATTTATGTCACGGGCTTAGGCATTAATACCAACAAAGGCTGTCGAACACCATAAGCAGTTTAAACCGTAGCCAATTATTCTTCATAAAAATTCGTTTTTTTGAGCTTTATCCCATTGACCTCCCAAGAACATTCATTTGATATAAAAGGATTTCTGACAACCCTCACCAAGCGCCCTGGCATTTACAAAATGCTTGATGAACTCGGCGAAATCATTTACATCGGTAAGGCAAAAAACCTCAAAAACCGCGTTTCCAGCTATTTCAATAAGCAAACCGCATCACCCAAGCAGCAAACGATGGTTGCCAAAATTGCGGGTATCGAGGTAACGGTAACGCATACGGAAGGCGAGGCACTGTTGCTGGAATGCCAGCTCATCAAACGGCATAAGCCCCGTTATAATATTTGTCTGCGGGATGACAAATCCTTTCCTTATATCTATCTGTCCAGCAATCAGGATTTCCCCCAAATCACCTTTCATCGTGGCGCAAAAAATAAGCGAGGGCAATATTTTGGCCCATATCCCAGCGCAGGTGCGGTAAAAGAAAGTTTAAGGCTGTTGCAGAAGATATTTCCGGTCAGGCAGTGTGATGATACGGTCTATAACAACCGCACCCGGCCTTGTCTGCAATACCAGATAGAACGCTGTACCGCGCCGTGCGTGGGCTATATCGACAAGCCTCTGTATGCCCAAGATGTAGCGAGTACGGTGATGTTTCTGGAAGGCAAAGGCAGTTTGCTGATCGAGCAACTGATTACAAATATGGAACAGGCTGCCGCAATCCTAAACTACGAACAGGCAGCAGGGTATCGGGATCAAATCGGAAAATTACGTGCTGTATTGGAAAAGAATTTCGTCCACGGGGAGCGTGGCGATGTCGATATTATTGCGTGTGTCACTAAAACCAATGTCGCCTGTATTCAAGTGTTTTTCATCCGCAACGGGCAACACTTGGGAAATAAGGTGTTTTTCCCTAAAATGACCGAGGAAAATGAACCTAGCGCAGTTATTCAAGCCTTTATTCCCCAGTATTATCTCGATAAACCCGTCCCTCATGAGTTGATAGTCAGCCATGAATTGGAAGAAACCACGTTGCTAACAGACGTATTGGCAAATTTAGCCAAGCATTCTGTAGCGATTTCCTGCAATGTGAGGTCTGAGCGTTCCAAATGGCTGCAAATGGCGCTAACGAATGCCGAAAACTCGCTGTTGAGTAAACTGGCTGATAAACAAGGGCTTTATGGGCGGTTTCTTAGTCTACAGGAAGAATTGGGTTGCAAAGAAACACCTAAACGCCTGGAATGTTTTGACATTAGCCATACCCAAGGCAATCAAACCGTTGCGTCTTGCGTTGTGTTTGATCGGGATGGATCCGTAAAATCGGCATACCGTCGATTCAACATCGAAGGAATAACGGGCGGGGATGATTATGCCGCAATATACCAAGCCGTTTCCAGACGCTACAAACGCTTGAAGCAAGGCGAACATGAAGCACCTGACATTCTTTTCATTGATGGCGGCAAAGGCCAAGTCCGCGAGGCGCAAAAGGCATTAGCCGAATTAGCCATAAATGATGTTATGATAGTCGGCGTTTCCAAGGGGCTGGACAGGAAGCCGGGCATGGAGAAATTGATCCTGGTTGAGCAAGAACAACCGGTCAATGTCACCCCAGGCGCAAGCGGTTTGCTGCTCATTCAATATATTCGTGATGAAGCACATCGGTTTGCCATAACTGGGCATAGGCAACGGCGTGGAAAAGCCGCCAAACAGTCAGTATTGGAAGGCATTTCGGGTCTGGGCGCAAAGCGTCGGCAAGTATTATTGAAGCAATTTGGTGGTCTGCAAGGTATCGAGCAAGCTGGGGTAGATGCTCTTTGCAGTGTAGACGGTATAAGCAAACAATTGGCGCAACGAATTTACGACAACTTTCATCACCACGATGACCATTGAATATAACATACCGACCTGTCTTACCTTATTAAGGTTAGCGTTAATACCTTTATTGGCGGTCGTGTTCTATTTGCCTTGGGTTTATTCCAACATTGCGTGCACCCTGATTTTTTTCCTGGCTGGCGTTACCGATTGGTTAGATGGCTACCTCGCCAGAAAAATGCAATTAGAAACCCCTTTCGGTGCATTTCTTGATCCCGTCGCTGATAAAGTGATGGTCGCCTTCGTACTCGTGTTGATCGTCCAACAGCAGGCAAGCCCTTATTTAGCGGTACCTGCAGCCATTATCATCGGCAGGGAAATTACCATTGCATCGCTTAGGGAATGGATGGCTGAAATCGGTCAACGTGCAAAGGTTAAAGTTTCAGATTTAGGTAAATGGAAAACCTCAGCGCAGATGCTGGCAATCGGTCTGCTGCTTTATCGTGAAGATTTGCTGGGTGTTCCCATTAATACTATTGGTTACGGTTTACTTTACATTGCCGCCGCCTTAACGCTATGGTCTATGGTCAGTTATTTAAACGCAGCCCTCAAAGCGATGGCAGAAAAATAAGCTTTATCGCCACAAAATCGAAACTCATTTTTATAACCTTTTCAATAATACAAACAGCGCAATGAAAAGCTGTGAAAAAACAGATGGAACAAGAAATAGTAGCAACACAGACAGCAGACAAGGCGCAGGAATACGCTGAGATTCAGTATGAAACGGATGTTCAGAATGCAATAGAGGTTGAGATAGCGCAGGATAAGGTTGAAGCTCAAGAAATAATTGAGATTGCCGAAAATGCTGAAAACCAAGCCATCGTTAAACTTCAGGGACAGACTGAAATCAAGGAACTAGATCTTGAAGAAAATATTGAACCCCTGGCAAATAGCGAAACGCAGGATCAAATATTACTCGCCGCATTAAAACTATTTGCTGAAAAAGGCTTTTTTAACACGTCACTCACTGAAATAGCTGAAGTGTCTGGGGTAAAAAACACGGGTGTTTTGTACCAGCATTTCAAAAACAAACAAGCCATAGCAACCCAGTTATATGCCAATATTCTGGATAGTTTAAATATATCCATCGACGATATCCGGCGCAAAAATCAAAAATCATCAGAACAATTGCGCGGTATTGTCGATTTACTGTTTAAGCTAACCGATGAAGCACCTGATGTCATACGCTTTTTGCTGGTCTTGAAGCTCGATGAGTGCTTGCCGGAAGAAAAGCCGATGCTGGAATCTCCCGCTTTCGTAAAAATTCAAAAAATCATTCAATCCGGTATCAAAGCTGGGGAGATACGTAACATTGACCCCTGGTTAGCCCACACTTATTTTTTTGGTATTATTAACAATACCTTACGAATGGTATTGGCTGGCATCCTTGAAAAAGATGCCGATGCGTATCAGTCACAAGTATGGCTTGCTGCGTGGAATACAATTGCTAAAAAATAAGCGTGAGCGACAACAGACTTAGACATCCAGTCTTTGGTATAAGTCTGCCTTGAATAAGGTCTGCCAGGCCTTCTCGATCAATGGATCATAGTCATTTACTGTAAAGATGGTCTGTGACTATGTTGTGCTTTTCGCTACTTGATCTGCCAGCTTATTGGCATATTCGATGACTTTATCTTCATTTTCACCTTCAACCATCACTCTGATTAGTGGCTCTGTACCGGATGCCCTGAGCAATACACGACCAGTATTGCCTAACTTTTTTTCAATATCTTTGACCGCTTTTTGAATAGCTTCGCCATCAAGATCTGGCTTTGTTTTCATCTTTATATTCAGCAAAACTTGGGGGAATTTAGTCATTCCAGACTTAAGTTCATGCAGGTTTTTTCCGGTGTGTTGCATTTCCGCCATGACTTGCAATGCCGCAATAATGCCGTCACCGGTCGTCGTTTTATCCAGGCAGATAATATGACCTGAGTTTTCACCGCCTAATATGCCTTTATTTTCAACCAGTAACTCCATAACATAACGATCACCTACATTAGCTCGAAGCAAATTGATACCGAGTTGTTTTAAGGCAAGCTCCATCCCCAAATTGGTCATTAACGTGCCAATGACAGGCCCCGTAAGCTCATTGGCTTCTAACTTGGATTTAGCAATTATGTAGATAAGTTCATCACCATCGACAATTTCGCCTTTATGATCGACCATTATCAGGCGGTCGCCATCGCCATCTAAAGCAATACCTAAGTCTGCACGGTACGCCAAAACAGCGTCTGCTAATTTTTGCGGCTTGGTCGCACCGCATTCATCATTGATGTTCAACCCATTAGGTTCTACACCTATGGAGACGACTTCTGCACCAATTTCGCTAAATACGTGTGGGGCAATGTGGTACGTGGCACCGTTAGCGCAATCGACCACAATCCGCAGTCCATCAAAATCCAGTCGAGTGGGTACGCTGGCTTTGCAAAATTCAATATACCGCCCTGCTGCATCCGCTATGCGTTTGGCTTTACCTAGACCTGAAGACTCTACGGTAGTCATGGGCGAGTCAATATAGCGTTCGATTTCTTGCTCTATTTCATCTGGCAGTTTGGTGCCGTGAACTGAGAAAAATTTAACGCCATTATCGTAATAGGGATTGTGGGATGCGCTGATGACAATACCCGCTTGCGCCCTTAAGGTGCGCGTGAGGTATGCAACCCCAGGTGTCGGCATAGGTCCTAGCAAATGCGTATCAACGCCAGCAGCAGTCAGACCTGCTTCAAGCGCCGACTCAAACATATAGCCCGAAATACGGGTATCCTTTCCGACCAAGACAAAATCATGCCCTTGATTGGCAAAAACCTGCCCAGCCGCCCAGCCTAGTTTTAATAGAAAATCGGCTGTTATCGGATGTTCACCGACTTTGCCTCTGATGCCATCGGTACCAAAATATTTTTTTGCCATATTATTTCAGCCTTAGATTCAACTCATAAGTGCAATTCATTTTAACGTGATTGAAAGAGGTTAGCTGATATAGTTCAAGGCTTTTTCAATCCGACCAAAGATGAGGAAGCTTATGAAAGGTTATAAACAGCTAACCCAGATACAAAGATACCAGATTGAGTCATTAAAGAAAGCAGAGATGTTTCAAAAAGACATAGCGGTCATTATAGGCATCTCAGCCTCAGCCCTTAGTAGGGAGCTGAGTCGCAATACGGGAAAGCGTGGCTATAGACCTCATCAGGCTAATATTAAGGCACTCAGCCGGAGGAAAAATGCTGTCAAGGCAGTGAAAATGACATTGGAAGTTTGCAGCTTGATAGAAGAAAAAGTCCAATTAGATTACAGTCCTGAGCAAGTTTCGGGTTGGTTAAGTACAGAGAAGGACATTA
>NZ_CBAROL010000031.1:0-29904 GCF_964779595.1 Methyloglobulus sp. | reverse complement strand
GTATAAGACATCATCCAACAAACACCATTTCAAACATAATGACTTCTTCAGTATGGCGGCAGCCTTGACGGCATTGAGTTTGGTTGTGGCTTGGGCTGTTGAGTTACTGGCAATGGAGTTATTTCGGTTGGGCTAAGGGTCAAGCATTGCACAGTAGCGACTAATTACAGTTGCCGTTTCAATAATGAAATGACAGTCCCTTACTGCTTCCTCGTTAGATTGTTCAAAATCATCGCCCTCGCTTCATTGCTCACAGACTGGCGGTTTTTACCTACGGTAGCGATAGTGGGAAGAAAAGTAACAGATACCTCAATCTTATCCATCGCAAGCATCTTGAGTAGGTGCGGCACAAAGGTATCTTCACCAATAAATGGCGCATAGTTTGTTGCTGCCCTCAGATATTGAATAGCAACAGGTTGGACGATTGCTTTAGTTAATAGCGTAGCCTGAAACAAAGACGCGTGGAAAGGCAGCACCACGCCACCTTTAGTTGTAGTGCCTTCAGGAAAAGCGATAACCGTGCTGTTTTGCTTCAATAGCCAAATCATTTCCTCGGCGATTGCTTTGGCTTGCTGTTTATCCCCTCGACGCACAAAAACCGTGCCGCCCTGTTTAGCAAGATAACCAATGACAGGCCAAGCTAAAATGTCACTCTTGGCGACAAAATGTGCGGGAGCAAATTGTCCTAACACAATAATATCAACCCAAGAAATATGATTGCTAACCAATAGTGCGGGTTGGTTTAACAGCTTGCCTTTTATAATAATGTGCAAACTAAGTATCCAGCTAAACCATGTTAACCAAGCCAGTGTTAACGCATCTCGCCTAGCTTTTACTTTGGATGGCTTAGATAAAACACCCAGTGCCGGGAAAATGATAGCGGCGATGATTAATCCACTGATGAACAGCAGCACAATAAGTGTAATTTTATAACATAGCCGCAGTCGCAATTTCATTACTTTACGCCGCGCCAGTTCCCGACTGGCTTGCGGCATACACACCATCCCTGGCGATAAATCCCCTCATATAGTGTTTGCTGTAGCGTTCCTGGAGTTGATCCAGCGGTAACAAAATGAATAAATCCATGCAATTGAAATCCTCATCCCAATACGGTTCGCCACAAACCAGCGCACCAAACCGCAGATAAGCTTTTAGCAAAGGCGGGATGCCCGATTCATCGCGCTGGCAACGTAATGACTTGGGTATTGGAATCAAGGGCTTGACCTGCAACTCAGCCGAAGCAATATTTTGTGGATCAATATTCCGGTAAACCGCATCGACGGCATAACCACTAACGCCAGGGGTAATGCTAGCGCAACCTAACAAGTAGTTGAACTTGCCCTCTAAAGCATATTGCACCAATGCTGACCAAAGCGTGGTCAATACCGCACCGCCGCGATAGTCAGGGTCAATGCACGTCCGACCCACTTCCAGAAACCGTCCTGGCAAGGCCAGCACCTTATCCAGAACAAATTCACTTTGGGAATAAAACCGTCCCAACTGTTTTGCCTGATCTTGGTTTAGTAGGCGGGTATAACCAACGATCTTGGCGTTGATATTATCGTAGACCACCAAATGATCGCAGTACGCATCCACTTCATCAACATCCAAGCCTTCTGCGCCTGATTTGAGTGTCGCCCCCATTTCCTGGGCAAATACTCGGTAGCGCAAGATTTGGGCTTCTTCTATCAACGCTTGGGTATCTGCGATAAAACAAGTCAGTTTTTTTTCCGGCGTGGTTTGCTGCTTGGTCTGTTGGCTTTTCATAGGCATCCTAAGTCCAATAAATAAATGGATACCTTAATCAATCAAAATGTCAGTTTTGTGTCGAATTCATGAAATTATTGTTACACACAGTATTAGTCCGCTTTTTTTATTGCATTGTCATATAACTTTCATGTGCGTTGGCTACAATCTTTACAACGAAAAAGCAGGATTTAACAGCTATTAAATTCAGGAAGAACATGCCAAACAATTCTTATCGGACTATCTGGATTTCCGACCTGCACCTCGGTTCTACCCAATGCCAAGCTGATGTGTTGCTGGATTTCCTTAAACACAACGACAGCGAAAAGTTGTATCTGGTCGGTGATATTATCGACTTCTGGTCGCTATCCAAAAAAATGTACTGGCCGCGAGACCACAATACCGTCATCCAAAAATTATTGCGTAAGGCCAGGCATGGCACGCAGATCATCTACATACCCGGCAACCATGACGAAAACCTCAGGGATTATGACAGTTATGTCTTTGGCGACATCACCGTCAAAAAATCGGACGTGCATACCACGGTAGCCGGACAGAAATTCTTGATTGTGCACGGCGACGAATACGACACCATTGCCCGATACCACCGCTGGCTCGCCAAACTGGGTAGCGAAAGTTACGATATTTTGCTTGAATTCAATCGTTATCTAAGGATGGTACGACGCTGGTTGGGAATCCAGTCACATTTTTCCTTGGCCGCATATCTCAAGTTCAAGGTCAAAAATGCCGTCCAGTTCATTTCCGATTATGAAGAAAGTATCGTCAATACGCTCAGGGACGAAGGGGTAGATGGCGTTATCTGCGGACATATCCACCATGCAGAAATCAAGGACATCAGCGGATTTTTATATGTCAATACCGGCGATTTTGTAGAAAGTTGCACTGCTATCGTAGAACACAACAATGGCACCCTGGAACTGGTGAATTGGCATAAGATTGAAACAACGGCCCTGGACTATGAAGCCCTAGAAGCCACAAACCTACCTAATCCATAATGGAGAACTGGCCTTGTCACTAAGCACAATCAAACCGAGCATCACACTATCAGAAAATGCTATAAACCAAGGTTTTTACACAATCCTCACCGCGCAATTCTTTTCCTCATTAGCCGATAATTGCTTGTTGTTTGCGGCAATCGAACTGCTCAAAGACCGTGCAGCGCCATCTTGGGAAATCCCGGTCCTGCAACAATTTTTCGTGCTCTCCTTTATCCTGCTAGCCCCCTTTGTCGGCCCTTATGCGGATTCTTTGCCGAAAGGTAAAGTCATGTTCATCAGCAACAGCATCAAGATTGCTGGCTGTCTCGCTTTATTTTTTGGCTTACACCCCTTGCTTGCTTACGGCTTTGTCGGCACAGGTTCTGCGTTGTATTCCCCGGCGAAATACGGCATTTTGACCGAATATCTTCCGGCTAACCGACTGGTGTGGGCGAATGGCTGGATGGAAGGCTTGACCGTTGCCGCTATCATTTTAGGCGCAATCATTGGTGGCATACTGATTGGCCACCATTATGAATCCTTATTCAACCAGCATCCGTTTTTTGGTATTGATACCGCACCCGAATTTGCGATCCTGGTCGTCCTGGGTTTCTATTTGACCGCTACGGTGTTCAACCTCTACATACCTAAATTACCGATTGAGCATGAATTGGGCGAAACAAACCTTACGCTCTTATGGACTGATTTTTGGCGGTGCTTTTTTTTGTTGTGGCGTGACCCGTTAGGGCAGGTATCGCTAGCGGTCACATCGTTGTTTTGGGGAGCAGGAACAACGCTACGCTTTATCATCCTCATCTGGGCGGCTTCGTCCCTGCATTTTGACCTGCAACAAGCCACACAATTGACAGCGGTCGTCGCGGTTGGGCTAGCCATCGGCTCGGTCATCGCGGCAAAACTGGTGCCGTTGGAACATGCGGTGAATGTTTTGCCGCTAGGCATTGCGATGGGAGTGGTCATCGTCTTGATGGCGTGGATTAGCGATTGGCAGCTAGCAATACTCATGCTGATTCTGGTTGGCACCTTGGCAGGCAGTTTTTTGATCCCCATGAACGCCCTGCTCCAGCACAGGGGCCACAAACTGATGGGATCTGGACATTCCATAGCCCTACAAAATTTCAATGAAAACAGCAGTATATTGCTGATGTTGGGTGCGTATGCCTTGATGATACAAGCTGAGTTTTCAGTAAAAACTATTGTCATTGTTTTCGGACTGTTTATCGCATCTACAATGGGCTGGCTGACCTATAAACACCGGCACTACCAAGATTAGCAATTGCTTATTACCGCCCTGCAATACTGGACTTGTAGTTTCATTCAATTAGCTAAACGCGCTTTGTGAATGACGGCAAACAAGTTCCTTATCCTTGGTAAAAGTGACATCACATTCGACAATGCCTGCACCCATCCGTGCCGCAGCCTCATACGACTGCTTGGTGTGTTCGGCGAACTGCAAGGCAGCACCACGATGGCCTATCGAGAAATCGGTTTTATGGAACGGGTCTTCCGAGCATTCCTGCAATTCGGTTTTAAGTTTGCTGTTCTGCATATCGTTGACCAAAAAATACGGCCTTGGCCCCAGTTGGACGTTATGTACCCCCCGATTATGGTTGTTATTGCCGTTTTGCCCTGCTGATACCGCCAATGGCGACAGGATGGCTATTGCTCCCGCAATAGCCAATAGTTTGTTAAACAAGCGCATGATAGTCTCCAAGAAAAGTTATTTTACTTATAGTGTTCAACCTGGGAAATTCAGTTCGGTTGAGCTTTGAACATTACTCGTTGGTTATGTCTGTTTGATGTCGATTCTGTTAACAATTGATGAAACAAAACGGAAAAAACGAGAAAATTCTGGCAGAATCAAAAATATTCTGCTGGTTTTATTGGCTCTGTTAAGGCTGAGGTGAAACGATCAACTGGCTGACAATTTCAGGCTTGCGGTTGATGATATTGGCACTGTTGTTTGCCAGATCTTGTGACGTGTAAGGTTCTATACCATAACTTGTAAAGTACCGTCTGGTTAATCAGTCCAGTTGTTTCTGAAAAACGCGGGTCTGTTGCCAGTGCCGCGCCGCCAGCAAAGTCGTTGATGACTTCATGGTCGTCAATCGTTGAGAATACAGAGACGTTCTTCGCAGCTCGGCAAAGCTGAAGGGATGATGACAATAGCAGATAGGTAACTCATAAGTAACAATTTAGGACTTATGTTTGCGGCTGTCTAGTTGGTAAAAAATCATCAAATAAGAGATTAGCAAACAGCCAATGTTAATGATGTGCATGACGCACTGTCCGCCACATCGAAATTCAAAATCAACCCAACATTCTCTTTAATGGTCTGGGAAACATAAATTTAAGACTGTAAAGGGATTGTAATGCTGACCTAGTATAAAAGCATTTGCCTTAAGGTTAGAAAGCTGAGAACGAAGACTATATTGCTTTCATTAAAGCCCACAAAAACCTTGGGTCGGAGAAAAATTCTTCAAAGAATCCTCTATCCATTTTGAAAAAACGAGGCTTAATATGAAAACAGATGATTATCAATTTCCCCAATTTCTGTGGAAAGTACTGAAAGTTCGTACCTTGTGTTTACAGGCATTTGCTATGTCAATTTTAGCAATGCTTGCTATGAGTCCTGCAACCGCAGCAGACGATAATGGTGTCTACTCAATCGGCCTGTGGGGTGATTTACCTTATAGCGATGTGCAAGCGTTGACTGGTGTTCCCAACCTGATTGCGGACATGAACAGGCAACGGTTGGCTTTTACGGTGCAAGACGGTGATTTGAAAGGTGGCAGCAGCATAGCCAATTCGACTACTGTCACCACTTGTGCTGATGGCCTTTACACACAAGCACTCAGTTATTTCAATGCCCTACAAGCACCGGCGGTGTTCACGCCAGGAGATAACGACTGGACGGATTGTGACCGCACATCGAACGGGGGATTCAATTCTCTGGAACGCCTCGATCACGAACGCCAAGTTTTTTTCAACACACCGTTTTCATTAGGACAACGCAAAATGCGCCAAGAAGTGCAGACATCGCCATTGTGCCTTGGCGTTGCGCCTGATGGGACGAAAACCTTTGTGCCGTGCTCAGAGAATCGCCGCTGGACTGTTGGCAGGGTAACTTACGCCACACTCAATATCCAAGGCTCTTGCAACAATCTTTGCGACGTTGCACCCGACCCCGCCGAATTTGCCGCTCGGAATGCCGCCAATATTGCCTGGATGCAAGAGACTTTTGATACCGCTACTGCCAAAAACTCGGCGGCAGTCATGTTTGTGAGCCAAGGCAACCCAGGCTGGGATTTGACCGATGGAACGAGAGCACCATTGCGCGACCCGAAAACACTAGCAGAAGCCAACCCAGCAACCGATGGTTTTCAGGCATTCCTCAGTGCACTGCGTAATGAGGTGATTGCTTTCCGTAAGCCTGTCGCTTATGTACATGGCGATTCGCACTATTTTCGCGTTGACAAACCGTTTCTTGATGTTGCTGGCAAACGGCTTGAGAATTTCACGCGCGTCGAAACCTTTGGCGACAATGCGGCAAATGGTACCAACGACGCAAACTGGGTGAAAGTGCTTGTGGATGCCCGTAGCCGAGAAGTCTTCAACTACCAGCCACAGGTCGTGCCGGGCAACCGCGTAGACCATACGCCTCCTGCGCTCTAACAGTCATTATCTGCAAAAAACTACAACGGAATCCTGGATATTTTAAAAAGCCAGGGTTCTGTTTTTTGACTTAAATGGAATAACCAGATTTTTGGCAAACTATCGCGGTTCTCAGGTTTTAACAAAAAAAAGTCAAAACCACTGCATTTTAATTAAGCTTTTTTACTGACTTTGGTCGGCCAGTTCTCACGCGCTCGACTTTTTCTACTGCCTGTAAAAGGTCAGACAAATTCAAATTCGTCAATAAACCCAACCCAGCTCGTAGGATTTCACCTTTTTTGACATGCACCCCAGCCGCCAAGCAAATCTTTTTGAGTTCAGTTATTTTGTGGTGATCCTGTTCAGGAAACGAAAAGCTATCCCTGATCACTTTGGCCTTTTCCTGCTTTTTCTTTTTAACACTGAACGGTGCTATCTGGTTTTGCACAGGAAATTCACCGGCATTTTCGACGGCAGTTGTGGGTGGTAATGCTGGTGTCTTTTTTATGGCGACTTTATTGGCAGGTTGTTTGATTGCGGATGCTTGCGATTTTGCAGCGGTAGTTGTGCGCTTTGTTGGTTTTGGCTGTGCAGTAGTCATGGTTTAGTCCTTATTGAAAGTGAATACCGTATAAACAGTATATACCGTTTATGGATGCCCAGTTTACGCCCTACCAAAATATTAGCAAGGGATTTTTGGATACAGAAAACTTTAGCCCTTGGTTTGAAGTCATGTAGTGGTAACGCTTTTGTAATAAGGTTTTCATATAAGACCTGCATTATGACTATGCTTGGAAAAGCTGACCGCACCAATCAACAAACTTCAGACTCTGCACCGACGATGACCGTGATGGTGACGGGCGTAAAAACAGCCGATGGGATGTTATCAGCAGACCACAGCCATACCTTTACCATTGCGGGTTATCCACAGCGCGGCAACAATATACTGGGTAAAGTGATAGAACCTGGTGCAGCAAGTTTTACCAAAGCTTCTGACGGTGTGTTCTATATAACCTTGTCCTACGCGAACGGTTTAGGTTTTCATACCGGTGTAGGGGTGATGATGTGTACTCAACGCCTGTTCAAACCGGTCGTTTTGCCGACATAACCAACGTAGACACGACCGACGCAAATTTCCACCAAGAAGCGACTGTACCCTTGGCGGGTTCTGAAACCCATGTGGGCGAAGATGTTGTAGTCTACGCTCGTGGCTCTGGCGCGCACTTGTTCCAAGGTGTACTTGAACGGAATGTTATTTTCCACGTTATGCATAAAAAAATGGTTAGTGGATTCGGTAATTAAAGGGATCATTTTTAACACATTGTCCATTTCATTTTTACAATGAAAACCGATTAACAAGATACTCGGTGGGAGTGCGAAATGCACTTCCACTTGTTTCTGGCTTCTGATATTTTTCGTACCGAATAGTAAGACCTGTTAAAGATACCATCCAAGATTACTGGTGAAATGCCTGCCTTTTTAATATTTGAAGACTGACGTAACCAAATAGGGCGACTATCAGTTTTCGCCCTTCCTCTAGAAACAGTATCGAGGCCGCTATAGCAATTGAAATGCCCCATTGCCTAGCGGTCATGGCTTCAGTCCCGAAAACCGCCTGTGCTGGTGACCAATGCACAGCAACTGCCTGTAGCAGAAGCACACAGGCGAGAGACATCCATAACATTTTGTTCCTGAACATGTTTTTGTTGAATGCTGTACCATTCTCAACACGTGCATTGAATACATTAAAAAACTGGAACAGTACGAATGTCGTAAATCCTAAGGTTTGGGATGCCTGTCCCATACCAGCATGCAACAATCCGTAGTGCAATGCCCCTAATGTTCCGACCATCATTGTAATGCCATACGTAACGATCTTTCCAAGGCGGGCGAACGGAAGCAATTGCTCTGTCCGGTTGCGTGGATTCTCCAGCATAACGTCTGGACGCGCAGCGTCTAGTGCTAATGAAATGGCTGGTGGCCCATCCATGATGATAGCGACCCATAGAATCTGGACAGTTGTAAAGGGTTCAGGTAGTCCAGCCAAAGGGGCAAAGAACACAGTCAGGATTGCGCCGATTGTTGTAGAAAGTTGGAAACGGACAAATTTCAAGATATTGTCGTAGAGGGTACGCCCTTGGTAGACGGCTCGCACCAGGGTTGCGAAGTTGTCGTCGAGCAACACCATCATCGCAGCTTCCTTGGCGACCGCTGTGCCAGTACCCATGGCGACACCGATATCTGCGCTTTTTAGTGCAGGCGCGTCATTTACGCCGTCGCCAGTCATGGCAACCACATGCCCTTTTTTTTGGAGTGCTCGCACTATCGTAACTTTATTCGTTGGGGTGACCCGTGCGAAGATTGCAACATCATTGATCACTTCAGCAAGTTGATCTGAATCCATTCGGTCAAGTTCTGCCCCAGAGATCAATTTGCCCTCAAGCCCCAGTTCCCGTGCGATTGTTTGGGCGGTCAGAGGGTGGTCGCCTGTGATCATCTTAACAGCAATTCCCGCCCGCATACATTCTGAAATCGCCACTTTTGCCTCCGGACGCGGTGGGTCAACTAACCCAATCAAGCCGATAAATGTGAGCCCCTCGACCCAATGGAAAAGATCGCCGGACGCATCGAACTCACTTTCAGGTATAGTCCTCGATGCAATCAACAACCCACGTAAACCCTGTTCCGCAAGGGCTGTATACTCAAGCTCAATCTGTTGCCTAGCGGGTGGATCGAGGATGCCTATTACATCTTGGTCAAGAATACGCTCACAATTATTGAGCAATACATCGTGTGCACCCTTAACGAATAACCGTATATGACCATCCGCACGGTGAAACGTGACCATGAACTTATGTTCAGCATCGAATGGAATTTCTGCTATTCGTGGTAGTGCTGCAATGACTTCGCTTGGCACAGCACCACCTTTTTGCGCCAGGATAAGTAATGCTGCCTCCATAGGATCGCCTATGACTTTGCCTTCAACGACCCGACTATCATTACAGGCGACCAGAGGAACTAGCAATAGATTAAGGTTGGGCGGCCCTGAAAGTTGGTTGACGGCATGTATTGCACCATTTACATGGTATCCCTCACCAGTTACATCAAAATGCTCCCCTTGGTAGAAGAACGAGCGCACCGTCATTTGATTAAGCGTCAGCGTTCCAGTCTTATCTGAGCAAATTACGGTGGTGCAACCCAACGTCTCGACACTCGCCAAACGTTTGACGATGGCCCGATGGCGAGCCATGGTGTGCATACCGAGTGCGAGCGTCACCGTTACAACGACGGGCAGGCCTTCAGGCATCGCTGCAACAGAAAGGGCTATCGCGTCCATTGCAATGTGGGCGAGATCGGAACCACGCAAATACTCTAAAAACGACAGCAAC
This sequence comes from Methyloglobulus sp., assembly GCF_964779595.1. Taxonomy (NCBI): domain Bacteria; kingdom Pseudomonadati; phylum Pseudomonadota; class Gammaproteobacteria; order Methylococcales; family Methylococcaceae; genus Methyloglobulus; species Methyloglobulus sp. The sequence goes on along the minus strand of NZ_CBAROL010000031.1, from coordinate 20,099 downwards.
CCGACAAGGGTCAAGGCAATTGCCCCTAAGCGCTTACCAAGCTGGTCGAGCTGGACTTGCAATGGCGTTGGTGCCTCAGATGTCGAAGCAAGTACCTGCGACAACCGCCCCATCTCAGTGCCCTCGCCAGTGGCAGTAAGGATAATTTCTCCTCGGCCACGGGTGATCAATGTGTTCATAAAGACCATATTCATCCGCTCGGCCAAAGGAGTTTCTGGCTTGTCTATGCACGCGATTTGTTTACTGACCGGTTGGGACTCACCAGTCAACGATGACTCATCAACTTCGAGTCCTACAACTATTAATAGTCTTCCATCAGCGGGGACATGGTCGCCAGCCTCTAACAATACAATATCTCCAGGAACTAGATCTTCGGCAGGCACGTCGGATTTTATTCCCTCCCGACGTACTCGCGCCCGGACGGGTAACATTCCTTTAAGGGCAGTCAAGCTCTGTTCAGCGCGGTACTCTTGGTAAAAGCCAACAATGGCATTAATTATGACGACAGCCAGGATGACGATTGCATCCTTGAGATTGCCGATAAGGGCGGCTAGGAACGCCGCACCAATTAAGATAAGAATCAGGATACTTTTAAATTGAACCAAGAACACCAACCATGCAGAGCGCGGTGATTCTTCTTGCAGTTGGTTAGGTCCGTATTGCTTTTTTCGTTGAGTTACCTGTTCAGTTGACAGGCCTTTTTCAACTTGGACATCGAGATGGACACTTACTTTATCGATATCAAGTTCGTGAGGGGTTATATGACTACTTGCAGCAATTGATCGATCTTTTAATGATTTTTGATCCATCTTATTTAATCAGATTTAGTATTGTTAAGACCATTCCGATCCTCATTAGTCAAAGAAAACAAATAGGAGCCAAATTATTAATATTGGGTTTGACTTGTCAATTGCCATTTGGTTCTTCAAGTTAAGGATGTTAATCCCATTAGGAAAATAGAGTTCAGCGAAACACGAATTCAACATTTTATGAATTTAACTCGTCAACTTATCTGAAATATGTCAGCTAGTCTGTACGGTAACGAACATGTACTATTGAGCTTTCTTAGTAAGATTACCTTTATGAATAACCAAATGGTAAGCATAGAGGCATATAATCATTTTTTGCTGACTTTTTATCTATTTAGTTGGCACAATCATGTAATGGATTACCGATGGTTCCACTCAAAAGCGAATTGACTTGCTCACTCTGGCGCAGTAATCCGGTGAAATTAACTATATAAAAAGCGAACTACAAATGAAGGATACGTAAGTTTGATGACTCTCTCAGGACAACCCATCCTTGCTTATGGACTTGCATTAGGAATTGGCCTTCTCATCGGTGCAGAACGCGAACGGAGAAAAGGCGTTGGCTCTGCTCGCGCACCCATGGGTATCCGGACTTTTGCCTCAGTTTCGCTTCTGGGTGCAGTGAGTTTCTCGTTAGGTAGTTCCATATTGCTTGCTGTGATGGCATTTGCAGTTGTTGGACTGTCCGTATCGGCCTATCGGTTAAGCCATGAGCAAGATCCCGGATTGACGACCGAAGTAGCTCTACTACTCACCCTTCTATTAGGCGGCTTATCGATGCGTGAGCCTACTTTGGCATCTGGTGTGGCTGTGATATTGACTATATTGTTGTCGGCACGAAATTTTCTTCATCGTTTCGTCAGCACTGTCCTGAGTGAGTCTGAACTTAACGATGCGCTGATTCTCGCTGCGGCAGCGCTCGTGCTATTACCGCTGACTCCAGACCAGTATATGGGGCCTTTCAATGCCTTGAATCCTCGAACCATCTGGATGATTGTCATCCTCATCATGCTCATCAGCTCTACCGGGTACATCTCGCTACGAGTAATGGAGCCGCGTATTGGACTTCCCATTACTGGGCTGACTTCTGGCTTTGTTTCGAGTGTTGCAACCATTAGCTCAATGGGAGCGAGAGCGGCGCTAGAACCTCATCTGTTGTGGGGAGCCGTAGCAGGTGCTGTCTTATCGACTGTGGCGACTTTCATTCAAATGGCTATGGTTCTGGAAGCAACCAATCAGCAAACTCTTTTAGCACTATGGCTGCCGTTGACTTGCGCTGGTATTACCGCCTTGGCCTATGGCATCGTCATTACCCTGATAGCCCTGCGCCAGAAAGCACCGGATTCAATAAACCTGGGACAACCATTCAGTCTCAAGACGGCCTTATTATTTGCTGCCACCGTCTCCTCTTTCATGTTGCTTGCCGCCGCCCTTAATCAGTGGTTGGGCAGTGAGGGTGTCATTGTTGCTGGGGCGATTGCCGGTTTTGCTGACACCCATTCCGCTGCCGTCGCGGTTGCATCCCTTGTCGCTGCCGGGAAACTCAGTGCAAATGAAGCCGTCTTGCCCATCCTTGCTGGCCTGACAACGAACACCATCACGAAAGCCGTGCTTGCTATCCTAAGCGGAAACTGGCAGTTTATCTCCGCAATCATCCTTGACCTTATTCTGGTTATTCTTGCGGCATGGATCGGGGCAGCATTTGCCCTTGGGTATTTCTGATTTAAGGGATACCAAAAGCCGCAACTTGTCTGCTTTGGTAATCAGCTTTTCCAAGGAAGCTTTAACTCGATAGGGAGTGAATCGATAACCCCAGCTCTGAAGACTGATAATTTTATAGAAACAACAGCATTTTTACTGGATGAGATGCTGCTTTCCGAGACTAAGATATGAATGAATCCCGAGGTAACTCACAGTTAGGTGCTGTCCCGATTATTGAACCTTACTCAAATATGGATATTGGAATTGAATACAAAAAAAGAAGGATAGAAACCATCGCCAACAACTTTAAGAAATAGGTTTTAAAATGACCAACACAAAAGATAAAGAATTCCTAAAAATTAACGATATGCTAGCAACATTTGGTGTTACTAGAACACAATTCTGGAAAATGAAGTGTCACCACCCGTGATAAAGAACCCACAAATGTGGTTGGCAAGTAACGTGATGGGATTTTATGAAAACAAGGCTTCGCCTAGGAAATAATATTAACTGTTTGCAAAAAAAGTATCTTGATAACTTTGGTTATGCCATTTTGAAAGTTCATTATCTTATGAATGGGTCTTCACGGCATAGTTTTTCGTTCCATCTCGACGTAAGTCTAGATTCTTCGTTAGTAAGAATGAAGCGCGTGTGGTCTTATCCAGACTTAAAGGTCAAGTTGGCTAACCTAATGGCAAAGAGAACGCTACTAGTAAATGAAGTGACCATGAAAGTGACCACAATTTGAAATGTAAGTTACATATAAAACCATAAGCCATTGTTTTAAATGGCTCCCCCGGACGGGCTCGAACCGCCGACCTAGTGATTAACAGTCACCCGCTCTACCGACTGAGCTACAGGGGAATAATAGGGTTTTGAAGCTTGATTTCGTCAATTGGCGCGCCCGGAGAGATTCGAACTCCCGACCGCTCGGTTCGTAGCCGAGTACTCTATCCAGCTGAGCTACGGGCGCTTTATTGAGCCGCAAATTATCCCGTGAAGCCGTGGGTTTGTCAACCAAAGTTGAGGGCTAGCTGGATTATATTTTAAAATATGGCGGAGAGAGAGGGGTTCGAACCCTCGATGGGCTATAAGACCCATACTCCCTTAGCAGGGGAGCGCCTTCAGCCGCTCGGCCATCTCTCCTAAAACTGGTTTATCTTTCAGAACTCGCCGAATCTGACTGCTCTTTTTTGATTCGTTCGTAAATTTCTTCTCTGTGGACGGAGACCTCTTTTGGTGCATTGACACCGATGCGAACTTGATTTCCCTTCACTCCAAGGACGGTGACGGTTACTTCGTCACCAATCATCAGTGTCTCTCCTACCCGACGAGTCAAGATAAGCATGGCTACTCCCTATGTGCATTAAAAACCCGCTGCTCTTTAACAGCATCCCACCAAGGGCGAGGATTATAACAGTTTTATGTGATAAAAAAAGCCTGTGATGCCGATCAATTTTAAACTGCTCAAGTTGGTAGCGAGGTGTCATGGTAGGTCATGATATTTCTCCTGATCCATTTGATCGCTACACTACTTACCTGATGTGGTTCTTATGTTATTTTGATTCCACCCATTAAGTCGATTGTTGTCAAAATGAAATCAATCTAAATCATCAAGATATTGGTGTGTATGTGAAGTTAGTGGATGATAAGTCTATAATGCAGGGGTAGGCAGGCGGTAGAAATCACCACAGCCTGTGTCCCTGTTTGAATGTAAACATGAGGTTATTCGGTATGAGTTGGAGAGAGCGCAAACAAGAAGAAATCTATACCGATGCCGAAATTGAGGCGCGGTTAAAGGAAACCTTACCGCACTGGTATTTGGAAAATGGCTGGATTCGTCGTAAATATAAGACCAGCGGCTGGAAGTCTACGATGATGGTGGTCAATACGGTTGGGCATCTGGCTGAGGCTGCTTTTCATCACCCCGACCTCAGCGTTTCTTATGCGTTTGTCATTGTAAAGTTGATGAACCACGCCGCCAAAGGGGTAACCAGCAAAGACTTCGAATTGGCAAAAAAAATTGAAGCTGTGATTACCTGGCAGCCGGGAAAAGAAGGCGGTTCGCTAGAAGGAACACCGGATGATCCCCGTTTTAAATACATTAAATATGAGGTGGATTAACATAATGATGTAGTAGTTGCTGTTTTGGTAATCACCGCGGTTAAGCTGTGTATTTAAGTGGTTGGCATGAAAATATGTGGTGAACATCTCATAAATCGCACTTGCTGTTATGCTTAGACTAATACAAAGCAACCGCTTCGACTAGCTGCGAACACATGATACAATAGCGCGATAATTGAATCGCTGGGTAAACACGCTTGAATGGTAAAAGCCATGAAACTTGCGTGTTTTCGTCCGGTAAAAACCATACCATGGCTCTCCTGCTGGTATATTCGTAGATTAGGGATTAATGTCAAACTTCGCGAAAGAAATCATACCTGTCAACCTCGAAGACGAGATGAAGCAGTCATACCTCGATTACGCCATGAGTGTTATCGTAGGTCGAGCCCTTCCTGATGTTAGAGATGGCTTAAAGCCGGTACATCGCCGTGTTCTTTACGCCATGAATGAGGTGGGCAACGACTACAACAAGCCGTATAAGAAATCTGCCCGTATTGTCGGTGACGTGATGGGTAAATACCATCCGCATGGCGACAGCGCTATCTACGATACGATGGTGCGGATGGCGCAACCCTTTTCCATGCGTTATGTGCTGATAGATGGGCAAGGCAATTTTGGCTCGGTCGATGGTGACTCACCTGCCGCCATGCGTTACACGGAAGCGCGGCTGGCTAAAATATCCCATGAAATGTTGGCTGATCTGGATAAGGAAACCGTCAATTTCGTCCCTAACTACGATGAATCCGAATCCGAACCGCAAGTTTTGCCTACCAAAGTACCTACGCTGCTGATTAACGGCTCATCCGGCATTGCCGTGGGCATGGCGACCAATATCCCGCCGCACAATCTTACGGAAGTTATCAACGCCTGTTTGTTGATTATCGACAATCCTGAAGCCACCGTGCATGAAATGATGGCGCATATCAAGGGGCCAGATTTTCCTACCGCTGGCTTTATCAATGGCGCATCAGGCATTTACAGTGCTTACACCACAGGTCGCGGCAAGATTTATCTTCGCGCCCGTTGCCATTTTGAAGACATAGGCGATAGCAGTCGGCAAGCAATTATAACGACTGAATTGCCGTATCAGGTCAACAAAGCCACCTTGCAAATGAAAATTGCCGAGCTTATTAAAGACGGCAAGATCGAAGGTATATCAGCGATTCGTGATGAGTCCGATAAGGACGGAATGCGCCTGGTGATTGAGCTGCGCCGTGGTGAAGTTGCAGAAGTTGTGTTGAACAATTTGTACAAGCAGACGCAATTCCAGACGGTATTTGGTATTAATATGGTGGCATTGCTGGATGGTCGCCCGTATTGCCTTAACCTGAAAGAAATTCTCCATGCCTTTGTCGATCACAGGCGCGAAATTGTTACGCGCAGGACGATCTATAACTTACGCAAAGCACGGGAACGAGCGCACGTTTTGGAAGGGTTGGCAGTCGCCCTCGCCAATATCGACGACATGATCGAATTGATTAAGTCTTCCCCCAGTCGCGCCGAAGCCAAAGAAGGCTTGTTGGCAAGGACTTGGAATGCCGGGCTGGTTATTTCCTTGTTAGACAGGGCGGATGCAGATCGCTCACGACCTGAAGATTTGGCAGCGCAATTTGGTATTGCTGGCGACGTTTATCGCTTATCGGAAGGGCAAGCTCAGGCTATTCTGGAACTCCAATTACAACGCCTAACCGGTTTGGAGCAGGATAAAATAATCAATGAATACAAAGAATTGCTAGAGCAAATCGACGAATTTTTGCATATTCTCGCCAACGATGAACGGCTGATGGAAATCATCAGAGAAGAACTCGTCACCATCAGGGACGAATACGGCGACAAACGCCGCACGGAAATCATCCAAAGCCAACTGGATTTGTCTGATGGCGACTTGATTACCGAAGAAGATATGGTCGTGACCAAATCGCATGAAGGTTACGTGAAAGCGCAGCCGTTGACGGATTATCGGGCGCAACGACGCGGTGGACGTGGCAAATCGGCGACGGCAACCAAAGAAGAAGATTATGTCGATAAGCTGATTGTCGCCAACACCCACGATACCATCCTGTGTTTTTCCTCGCGCGGCAAGGTCTACTGGCTGAAAGTTTACCAGTTGCCTGTTGCCAGTCGGGCATCCAGGGGCAAGCCATTTGTCAACCTTATCGCACTTGAAGAAGGCGAAAAAATCAATGCCATCTTGCCGATTAAAGAATTTACCGAAAATAAATTTATTTTCATGGCAACGTCTTCTGGCACTGTCAAGAAAACGCCCCTGAACGAATTTGAACGCCAACGTGCCAACGGCAAAATTGCTATCGATTTACGGGAAGACGACACCTTGGTTGGTGTAGCCGTTACATATGGGCAACAAAATGTGTTGCTGTTTGCCAGTTCCGGCAAAGCCAATTGCTTTAATGAATCCGACGTGCGTCCGATGGGCAGGACGGCTGCTGGCGTACGTGGTATGCGTTTGCAGGACGGCCAGAAAATCATCTCGCTGATTATTGGCACAGAAGGCATGGTGCTTAACATTACCGAAAACGGCTTTGGCAAACGTACGCGGGTGGAAGAATTTACCCAACACAAGCGCGGCGGACAAGGCATGATTGCCATCCAAACTTCGGAACGCAATGGTGCTTTGGTCGGTGCGGTTTTGGTTAATGAACATGACGAAATCATGTTGATTACCGACGGCGGCATCCTGGTTCGTACCCCAGTGGACGGCATTTCCGTTGTTGGTCGCAACACCCAAGGCGTACGTATTATACGCTTGGATACCGGCGAAAAAGTGATCGGTGTAGACCGAATTGAAGGCTTTGTAGGTGAGGATGTCGAGGATGACGCTGCCGAAGAGGGAGATGATGCCATTGAACTAGATCAAGTCCCGGCAGAAGATCAGGAACAAACGCAAGAAATAATCAATGACGAAGACGATTTAGGAGACGAGGAATAAATGAGCAGGGTTTATAATTTTAGTGCAGGACCGTCCGCGTTTCCTGAATCCGTATTGAAGCAAGCCCAGGCCGAGATGCTGGAATGGCGGGACAGCGGTATGTCGGTCATGGAAATGAGCCATCGCGGGAAATATTTCTCCATGATTGCCGAAGAACTCGAAAGCGATTTACGTGAATTGCTGGCAATTCCGGCTAATTATAAGGTGTTGTTTTTACAAGGCGGCGCTTCCGCGCAATTTTCCCTGATTCCGCAAAATATCCTCAATGGTAGGACTAAAGCCTGTTACGTCAACACGGGCGCGTGGTCGGAAAAGGCCATCCAGGATGCAAAAGGTCAATGCGAAGTTATCCTCAGTGCCAGTGCAGAAGCTAGCAAATTTACGCATATCCCTGATGTGGCATCTTGGAGTATTGACCAGGATGCGGCGTATTTGCATTACACGTCTAACGAAACCATCCACGGGGTCGAATTTCAATCTATCCCTGACAGCAAGGGCTTGACGCTGGTTTCTGATATGTCTTCCAACATTTTGTCGAGACAAGTCGATGTCAGCAAATTTGGGATTATTTACGCCGGAACCCAGAAAAATATGGGGCCGGCAGGTGTGACCGTGGTAATCGTTAGGGACGATCTGGTTGGACTTGCAGCAAAAGGTACGCCGCCAGTATTCGATTATGCCCAGCAAGCCAAAAACGGTTCTATGCTGAACACGCCAGCAACCTATAACTGGTATTTGGTTGGATTGGTGCTGAAATGGCTGAAAGAGCAGGGCGGTGTTGCCGCGATTGAGCAGCGCAATATCAAAAAGGCAGCAAAATTGTACGGGGTCATCGACCAATCAACCTTGTACAGCAATCCGGTGGAAAAGTCCGTTCGTTCCAGAATGAACGTGCCGTTTATCTTGTCTGATGAAGCATTGGACAAGCCTTTTCTAGCAGCATCGGAAGCCAATGGCTTGTTTGAACTGAAAGGCCATCGTTCCGTTGGCGGTATGCGAGCCAGTATCTATAACGCCATGCCAGAATCGGGCATTGATGCGCTGTGCGAATTCATCAAAGAATTTGAACGGACGCACTAAGCCAAAACCAGTAAAGCCACCATTCATAAAGCGTAGTGATGACAGCGATCACACCCCTTAGCGAGTTAAGGGAAAACATTGACAAGATCGACCAGCAAATTTTGGAGCTGATAAACCAACGTGCGTCGTGTGCGATGGAGGTGGCGAAGACCAAGATTGCGTTGGGTGAGGAAGGTACTTTTTACCGTCCTGACCGCGAATCACTGGTGTTGCGGCGGATAAAAGACCTCAATCCAGGGCCGTTGCCAGACCAGACCGCTGTTCGTTTCTTTCGGGAATTGATGTCATCTTGTTTGGCATTGGAAAAACCTCTGGATGTCGCGTATTTGGGGCCAGAAGGCACATTCACCCAGCAAGCGGTGCTTAAGCATTTTGGCAATGCGGTCAAGGCAGTGCCGGTCACGACCATCAACGATATTTTTTCTGCGGTCGAAAACGGCAGCTGTCAGTTTGGTGTCGTACCCGTCGAAAATTCAACCGAAGGCGTAATCAGCTACACATTTGATCGATTCCTGGCATCTCCGTTGTATATCTGCGGTGAAGTTGAAATCCAAATTCACCAAAACCTGATGGGTTTGGTGAATGACAAAGCCAATATCAAGGAGATATTTTCCCATCAACAATCCTTGGCGCAATGCCGTAAGTGGTTGGAGAAAAGTTTCCCGCATGTCAAATTGACGGCAGTCAGCAGCAATGCCGAGGCTGCGAGGTTGGCTTCTATCAGCCCAAACACAGCGGCAATAGCAGGTAGACCGGCTGCCGAGCTTTATCATCTTGATATATTTGAAAAAAATATTGAAGATGAGCCAAATAACACCACCCGTTTTATCATTATAGGCAAGCAAATATCGACCTCAACGGGTAGCGACAAGACCTCTTTGGTAGTCTCTACCGGCAATCAACCCGGTGCTTTATACAAAATCTTGGAGCCTTTTGCGCGTTACGGCATTGGTATGCTCCATATTGAATCCAGACCGTCGCGGCAAGGTTTGTGGGAATATGTGTTTTTCATCGACATTGAAGGCCACGGCGAAGACGAGCAAGTCGCCAATGCCTTGGAGATATTGAAGGGCAATGTCAGTATGTTGAAATTGCTCGGTTCTTATCCAAAAGCTGTGCTTTAATGAACACTTACCTGATTTAATTACGTATTTCGCTTTGTCAGCCCATCATCCATGAATCAAACCCACACTATTTATGACCTCGCCGTCAGTGGCGTAAGGCAGCTTGTGCCGTATGTGGCAGGAAAACCCATTGAAGAATTGGAGCGTGAGCTGGGTTTGAGCAATATCATCAAACTGGCATCCAATGAAAATCCTTTAGGGCCAGGCAAGAAAGCCTTGGCGGCAATCCAAGCCACATTGCCGAAACTGAGCTTGTATCCTGACGGCAATGGTTTCAATTTAAAGTCCGCATTGGCAAGAAAATACGGTCTTAATGTTGATCAGATTACCTTGGGTAATGGCTCGAATGATTTGCTGGAGTTGATTGGGCGAGCTTTTTTAGCACCTGGACTGGAAGCGATGTTTTCCGAACATGCGTTTGCAGTCTACCCGATAGTAACGCAAGCGGTTGGGGCAACCGCCGTTATCGTCCCGGCATTAAATTATGGTTATGATTTAGTAGCGATGGCAACGCGGATTAGTGATCTTACCCGCGTGATATTTATTGCCAATCCGAATAATCCCACAGGAACCTTGCTGAGTCAGTCAGATTTACAAAAGTTTATTTCTGCGATACCCACGCACTGTATTTGTGTGCTGGACGAAGCCTATTTCGAGTTTGTTAGTAATCAGAAAGGGATAAATTCTCTTGACTGGCTTAAAACCTGTCCGAATTTAATCATTACCCGTACTTTTTCAAAGGCTTATGGTTTGGCTGGCTTGCGGGTTGGTTATGGTTTATCCAGCCCTGAGCTTGCGGACATCCTCAATCGCGTACGCCAGCCTTTTAATAACAATGCTTTAGCCTTAGCGGCAGCGGAAGCGGCGTTAGGTGATGATGAGTATTTGCAGGAAACCATCGCGGTAAATGCCCAAGGCATGTCGGATTTGACCGCAGGTTTTAAAGCCCTGGGCTTGGAATGGATACCTTCCGCTGGTAATTTTGTCTCCGTTAATCTCAAACAACCTGGACAGCCAATCTATGAAGCCTTATTGCGTAAAGGCGTGATCGTCAGACCAGTCGCTAATTACGGAATGCCTAATCATTTGCGGATTAGCATTGGTACACCTGCCGAAAACCAGTTTTTCCTCAAGGCCTTGGCAGATACGCTGGCTAATGTTTAACAAGCTTTGCATTATCGGTGTTGGCCTGATTGGAGGCTCAATTGCGCGAGCCGCAAGACAGCAGGATTTAAGCAAAACAATTGTGGGATTTGGCAGGGGAGACGATCTGCCTAATTTGCAAACCGCAAAAAAGCTAGGTGTTGTTGACGATTATTTCCTCGATATTGCTGAAGCAGTAGCAGGTGCTGATTGCGTTATTATAGCCACCCCAGTCGGCGCGATTGAATCCGTTTTTACCTTGCTTAAGCCATTCTGGAACAAAAACGCCATTTATACTGATGTAGGTAGCACCAAAACCAATGTAATTTCCACAGCGGAACGGATTTTTGGCTATATTCCCGATAACTTAGTGCCTGCCCACCCAATTGCAGGCGCAGAGAAAAGTGGGGTTAGTGCCTCGGTAGATAAGCTGTTTTTAAATAAACGCGTGATTATCACACCAGACAAAGCAACGCGTCCCGATGCTGTGCAAACCATGCGCGAGTTTTGGGAACGATTAGGGTCGCAGGTCGCCATTATGGCTGCAAGTCATCATGATGCCATCCTCGCCGCAACCAGCCATTTGCCGCATATTTTGGCGTTTGCATTGGTCGATATGCTGGGTCATAAGGATGAGCAATCGGAAATTTTCAAATACGCCGCCAGTGGTTTTAAGGATTTTACTCGCATTGCATCGAGCGATCCGACCATGTGGCTGGACATTTGTACGGCAAACAAAAATGAAATTATTCCGTTAATTCAACAATTAAAAGCCGAGCTAGATAAAATAGAGTCTTACTTGGCTAATAACAATACCGAACAGCTTTTTAATACTTTTACCTACGCCGGCAAGGCTCGGCAACGCTTTCTTGATCTCTACGAAAACTAAACTATGTCAAAATCAATTACTTTTATTGTTCAACCAGGTGGTCAATTACAAGGCGAGGCACGCGTGCCTGGTGACAAATCCATGTCGCATCGCTCCATCATGCTTGGCTCGTTGGCAGAAGGTGTGACCCACGTTAAAGGCTTTCTGGAAGCCGAAGATGCCTTGGCGACTTTGCAAGCTTTCCGCGATATGGGTGTGCAAATTGAAGGGCCCGTTGATGGTTGCGTAACGATTCATGGTGTGGGTAAGCATGGGTTGAAAGCGCCGCAAAAAGAGTTGTATCTGGGCAATTCGGGGACTTCCATGCGGCTTTTGAGCGGACTCTTGGCGGGACAGTCCTTTAACACTGTATTGACTGGTGATAAATCCTTGTCGGGTCGCCCTATGAAGCGGGTAACTGAACCCTTGGCTGCTATGGGCGCTGCTATCAAGACAACCGACAAAGGCACTGCACCCTTGGAAATAACTGGCAGGGCAGGGCAGTTGCAAGCCATTGATTATGTTATGCCGATGGCCAGCGCACAGGTTAAATCATGCCTGTTACTTGCTGGGATGTACGCCCAGGGTGAGACGAGTGTCACTGAGCCAGCGCCTACCCGCGACCATACTGAACGTATGTTGTCGGGATTTTCTTATCCAGTAAAGCAAGACGGCAGCAAAGTCAGTATTACGGCGGAAGGTAAATTGACCGCAACCGATATTGATGTGCCCAGCGATATATCATCAGCGGCATTTTTTCTGGTGGGTGCGTCGATTGCGTCTGGTTCGGACATAGTCCTTAGGCATGTTGGCATCAATCCAACCCGTACAGGCGTGATCTCTATTTTGCGCTTGATGGGTGCTAGTATCGAAATCTTAAATGAGCGCGTCGTAGGTGGAGAACCCGTAGCGGATTTGCATGTTGTTTCCAAGCCGTTAAAAGGTATAGATATTCCTGAAGAACTTGTACCTCTGGCGATTGATGAATTCCCCGTACTGTTTGTGGCGGCGGCTTGTGCAGAAGGTCAAACCCGACTGAGCGGTGCAGAAGAACTCAGGGTTAAGGAATCAGACCGCATTCAGGTTATGGCAGATGGCTTGCAAATATTGGGTGTTGATGCCCAGCCTACCGCAGATGGCATGGTCATCCAGGGTGGAGGGAAAATTAGTGGCGGTATTGTGACATCACATGGCGATCATCGTATCGCAATGGCTTTTGCTATCGCCGGATTACGCGCTAATGCGCCTATTACCATTTTAGATTGTGCCAACGTCAATACTTCGTTCCCTGAATTTAAGGATTTGGCAAAAAACTTGTGCCTTGCTTTGGTTTGTGAAGAAAATTCAGGCTCTTAATGATGGTAATGGACATTCCCGTTTTGACTATTGATGGGCCAAGTGGTGCGGGCAAGGGCACAGTCAGCCGAAGCGTGGCTAAAAAACTGGGCTGGAATTACCTGGATAGCGGATCCATTTATCGGTCATTGGCTATCTCCTTACTACAAAAGGATATTGATCTAGCAAATGTTAAGGATGTTGTGGCTACAGCCCAGGTTATGGATTTAGCATTTCAATGTGATGATGAATTAATCGTCAAATTAAACGGCGTAGACATAACAGCACAACTAGGTACAGAAGCGACTGGAAATGTTGCCTCTATAGTTGCAGCAATACCTGAAGTAAGGCAGGTATTGCTGCAAAAGCAAAAGGATTTTAAAAAATCACCCGGTTTGGTTGCAGATGGTCGGGATATGGGAACTGTCGTGTTTCCTGATGCCGACATCAAGGTTTTTTTGACGGCAAGTGCCACCAAAAGGGCTGAGCGAAGATATAAACAGTTGATGGAAAAAGGAATTGATGTTAATATTCGACAGATAACCAGAGAGATAGAAGAGCGTGACTGCCGCGATAAGGGACGAAAAACAGCCCCTTTAGCTCAGGCGGAAGATGCCCTTTTCATTGATTCATCTGCATTGACGATAGAAGCTGTCATTGAGCAGGTGCTGAGTTTAGTCCCGCAACATTTAGCTTTTTAAGCACGTGATTGCGATTTTTAACCTTTTTAATTAGATGAAGGTCTGTCTAAGTTATGGCAGTCCTGGGAATATGAAATGAGCGAAAGCTTTGCTGAATTACTTGAAGAAAGTTTGAAAAAGACTCAAATGAGTCCGGGTTCAATGTTGATTGGTACGGTTATTGATATCGAAAACGATATGGTCATCGTCAGTACACAATCCAAATCAGAAGGTGTCATTCCAAAATGGCAATTTCTGAATAACAATGGCGAATTAGAAGTCAAGATAGGTGACGAAATTGAAGTTGCCCTTGATTTATTCGAAGACGGTTTGGGTGCTACCCTACTTTCCAGAGATAAAGCAAAGAAAAACAAAGCCTGGTTCGAGCTTGAAAGTGCGTTCGAGACCCAAGCCACTATCATCGGTCAAATCAACGGTAAAGTACGTGGCGGATTTACCGTCGCTGTCGGTGCTTTACGCGCGTTTTTGCCAGGATCGTTGGTTGATGTTCGTCCCATTAGAGACACCACATTCCTAGAAAATCGTGATTTAGAATTTAAGGTTATAAAAATCGACCAAAAGCGCAATAACGTTGTGCTTTCCCGCCGTGCTGTGGTTGAAAAAGAATACAGCGCAGAACGTGAAGAATTACTGAAAACACTGGAAGAAGGTGCAATTGTCACTGGTGTGGTCAAAAACTTGACCGATTATGGCGCATTTATAGACCTCGGTGGTATCGACGGTCTGTTACATATTACCGACATGGCGTGGCGTCGTGTAAGACACCCTTCGGAGTGTGTTGAAATCGGTCAAGAAATAAAAGTTAAAGTCATGAAATACGATAAGGAAAAAAATCGTGTTTCATTAGGCATGAAACAAATGGGCGAAGATCCTTGGCAAAACATTGCCCGCCGTTACCCTGCTGGTTCACGCGCATTCGGTAAGGTCAATAATCTGACCGACTACGGCTGTTTTGTTGAGATTGAAGAAGGCGTAGAGGGCTTGGTTCACGTATCAGAAATGGACTGGACTAACAAAAATGTCAATCCGTCTAAACTTGTCCAATTGGGCGAAGATGTCGAAATCATGATCTTGGAAATTGACGAAGAACGTCGTCGTATTTCTTTAGGTATGAAACAGTGCAAAACCAATCCTTGGGATGAATTTGCAGCAACACACAACAAAGGCGATAAAATTACCGGCAAAATCAAGTCGATTACTGATTTCGGTATCTTTATTGGCTTGGATGGCGGTATTGACGGCTTGGTACACATGTCTGATATTTCGTGGGCGGAAGATGGCGGTGAAGCATCGGCGCGTGAGTTCAAGAAAGGTGATGAACTCGAAACGGTTATTTTGGCGGTTGATTCTGAACGTGAACGTATCTCATTGGGCGTTAAGCAGTTAGAACAAGATCCATTCCAAAACTTTCTGGCTACCACTGAAAAAGGTGGTCTAGTAAAAGGTGTCATTAAAGAAGTTGATGCAAAAGGTGCTGTGGTTACTTTGGCAGATAATGTGGAAGGTTACATTCGCGCTTCTGAAATTCAACGTGACCGCGTTGAGGATGCCCGTACTCTGCTAAAAGAAGGCGATGCGGTTGAAGCCAAGTTTATTGGCATAGATAAGAAAAGCAAGTCAATCTCTTTGTCTATAAAAGCGAAGGATAGTGAAGAGGAAACCACCACTATTAAGGATCATACCCAGCAAGCCGCTACAGGGTCGCCTACATTCGCTGATATTTTCAAACAAATAGAAAAATAAGCTATTATTTAGGGGTTATTCAAGTAATAATACCTAAAACCCTTTCGTTTTTGCAGGATAGAATGTGACTAAATCTGAATTAATTGAAGCGCTAGCTAAACGTCAACCCCATCTCGAACTTAAAGATGTGGAATTGGCAGTCAAATGTATCATAGAGAAAATGAACCAAGCCTTATCTACTGGTGAAAGAATTGAAATCAGGGGATTTGGCAGTTTCTCATTGCACATGCGTCCACCTCGCGTAGGGCGAAACCCCAAAACGGGTGAGTCTGTTCAATTGACCAAGAAATACGTCCCGCATTTTAAACCCGGTAAAGAACTGCGTGACCGAGTTGACGCATCCAGTAGTAGCTTCAAAATAATCGACTGATTAGCGCGATTTAAGTCCTCATAGAATACTAAGGCAGCGTTATTTTGTAATAACGCTGCCTTTTTATTGCGAGTTGCAATAACTCAAACCCACAGTGCTTGCCACTGTATCAAGTTTTTAAGAACGACATCTTAAAAATTCAAAGCCAAATCTGATTTGTGTCCAGCGACACACGCATCTTAATTTGATAAGTTAAGGTAATATGGTATAGTTGATATTAATGAGAATGATTATTGATACCTCTTGTTTCTAATAATCCTTTTCTGTTAATTATCAGGTGAAAACATGGTTATGGGATTGAAAAATTTGGTTATCGGCGATTTAGCCAAAATCGTTGGTTTTGAGCCGACGGGAAAACCGTATCGCAAGAAATTGCTGGCAATGGGCTTAACGCCTGGGACAGAATTTAGCGTTACTCGATTTGCGCCTATGGGCGATCCGGTCGAGATCAAATTACGGGGATTTGCCCTCACACTGCGTAGGGATGAAGCCTCGGTCTTACAAATCGAGAAACTTTAATGGCTAATTGCCTTACGGTAGGCGTAGTCGGCAATCCCAATTGCGGAAAGTCCACGCTTTTTAATGCGCTCACCGGAGCAAGTCAACAAGTTGGTAACTGGCCTGGTGTTACGGTCGAAAAAAAAACGGGTGAATACCGATTTAAAGATCAACTAATTCAAGTTATTGATCTTCCAGGCACTTATTCGCTGGAATCTTCCGACGATCAAGTGTCTTTGGACGAGAAAGTTGCCAGAGATTATGTTGCATCGGGCGATGCTGACCTCATTATCAATATAGTCGATGCCTCGAATATAGAACGCAATCTCTATCTGACTTCTCAGCTTATTGAAATGCAAGTGCCAATGATTTTGGCACTTAATATGATGGACGTTGTTAAGCGGCGGGACATCAAAATCGACCTCAAGCTTATGTCCCAACAATTAGGATGTCCTGTCGTCGCTATTTCTGCTGCAACCAAGAACGGCATACCAAATCTTAAAGATGTTATTAATAAAGCCGCGTTTGACAAGCCGATTCCCACTGCCACTATTCACTATTCATCTACCTTAGAACAAGCGATTAACGAACTTTCGGCGGCACTTAAACTTACGGTTCACCAGAAATCGTGCGATTTACGTTGGTTGGCGATTCGCTTATTAGAAGGCGATACCTTAGCTAAACAAATCGCAAATCCTGTCATATTGCCGTTGGTTTCAGAATTACAAAACAGGGTCGAAGCAGAAACCGATGATGAAATTGACATATTGGCTGCTGATGCGCGTTATGGCTTCGTTAACCAACTCACGCAATCCGCTGTTTGTCGATTAACTGATGTTGGCAGGCACACCACAGATAAGATTGACCGTATCGTATTGAACCGATTTCTGGGCATTCCCGTGTTTTTACTGGTCATGTACGCGATGTTCATGTTCACCATCAACATGGGTAGCGCGTTTATTGATTTTTTCGATCAAGTCGTCGGTGCGTTTTTAGTTGATGGTTTAGGAGAACAGCTTGCCAAACTGAATTTACCGCCTTGGCTAATCGTATTGATCGCCAATGGTGCAGGTGGCGGGGTGCAAGTGGTTGCTACCTTTATCCCGATTGTCGGCTTCCTGTTCTTGTTCTTATCAGCACTGGAAGATTCCGGTTACATGGCGAGAGCTGCGTTTGTGATGGATAGATTCATGCGAATGATTGGTTTGCCTGGCAAGTCATTTGTACCCATGATCGTCGGTTTTGGTTGCAATGTCCCTGCCATTATGGCGACACGGACATTAGAAAGCCGACGGGACAGGATTCTTACCAATCTAATGAACCCGTTTATGTCGTGTGGCGCACGCTTGCCTGTTTATGCTTTATTTGCCGCAGCCTTTTTTCCGACCGGCGGGCAAAACATGGTGTTTGGCTTATATCTTTTAGGGATTGCAGTTGCTGTTTTGACTGGATTGATTATGCGCCATACCTTATTTAAGGGTGAGTCGATGCCGTTCATTATGGAGCTTCCTACGTATCATTTGCCAACCATACGGGGAGTATTGACGAGAACCTGGGATCGGTTGCGATCTTTCCTGATCAATGCTGGCAGAGTAATTGTGCCGATGGTGTTGGTGTTGAATTTCCTTAATGCCTTAGGTACGGATGGCACATTGGGTCACGAAAACAGCAATAAATCCGTACTAAGCTCAATCGGGAAAAGTCTTACGCCGCTATTTAAGCCGATGGGCATAAGCAACGATAATTGGCCTGCTACCGTAGGTATTTTCACTGGAGTACTGGCAAAAGAAGCCGTTGTTGGCACTTTGGATGCTTTGTATGGACAGATGGGCGCAGCGACTGGCGAATCTATAGAGAAACCGGCTTTTAATCTCAGCATAGCCTTGCTTGCTGCTTGTAAGAGTGTCCCCGAAAATCTCAAAAAAATAGCTAACAATATTCTGGATCCATTGGGGTTGAATTTAGATAACGTGGAAGACATCAAGGAAGTCCAAACCGCCACTTATGCCGCCATGCAGAAGAGTTTTGATGGCAAGACGGGCGCATTCGCCTACCTGTTGTTTATCCTGCTCTACGCGCCTTGCGTTACCGCGACCGCAGCCATTTTCAGGGAAACCAACCTCAACTGGGCAGGTTTTGTCGTGCTTTGGACGACCGGAATAGCTTATATAACCGCGACCATCTTTTATCAAACAATGACCTATAGCCAACATCCTGAGTATTCCCTGGCTTGGATAGTGGGCTTAATACTGGCGTTTATTTCCGTGTTGTTCGGACTTTGGTTGCTAGGAAGAACCACGCGCACCGTACAGGTAAAGGAGGCTATGCAATGATATTATCGGATTTGCGGGGCTATCTTAAAGAGCAAAAGCGCGTAGCACTAAAAGACATGGAAATGCGCTTTAATGTTGATGCTGATGCCTTGCGCGGCATGTTAAGCAAATGGATCACTAAAGGTTACGTCAGAAAACTGCCATCAGGTACTTCATGCGGCACAGGCTGCTGTAAATGCGATCCAGCGTTAACTGAGCTTTACGAATGGATTGAAAGATAAGCCAGATAGCTTTCTAGTTACTCACTTTAAGAAAATAGAGCAAGCTACTGTTCACCTTAGTCTGTAGAAGGGATTATTCAATGCTTCCTCGCTGCTTCGAAAAGCCTAGCCAATAGGTAAAGTTAATCAGCGATAGCGATTTATTACAGCCACCGAAGTAAGTTTATCTCGACCAGTGAATGAGTGGTCGGATAAAATTGAGTCTTTAATTAAGCCCGATCTCCATAATCCCGCTTTCTGAGTTTCACTAATGCGCTAATATGGTGGAGCTTTATGAAATTAGGAGTCTACGTCGAGTCAATAACCCAGCCCATCCGCATATATAACTACTTTACGTACTAGGAGAAATAATAATGCCCACCCCCAAACACTGCCGACTGCTAATCTTAGGTTCAGGTCCTGCCGGTTACACCGCTGCCGTGTATGCAGCAAGAGCCAACTTGAAGCCAGTTATGATTACCGGTTTAGAGCAGGGCGGACAATTGACGACCACAACCGATGTCGATAATTGGCCGGGCGATGTTGAAGGTCTACAAGGTCCTGAATTGATGGACAGAATGCGCCGTCATGCCGAACGCTTTGATACCGAAATTATATTCGACCACATTCATACGGCGGATTTATCGGCCAAGCCGTTCAAACTGACCGGCGATGCAGGGGCATACACTTGCGATGCCCTGATAATCTCCACCGGCGCATCCGCACGTTACTTAGGTCTTGAATCCGAAGAAGCCTACAAAGGCAAAGGCGTTTCCGCCTGCGCCACCTGTGACGGTTTTTTCTACCGAAACAAAGAAGTAGCCGTCATTGGCGGCGGCAATACCGCCGTTGAAGAAGCCTTATATCTCTCCAATATCGCCTCAAAAGTCACCGTCATTCATCGTCGAGACAAATTCCGTTCCGAAAAAATCTTGTCTGACAAATTACTGGAAAAAGCCAAAAACGGCAATGTTGAGATTGTTTGGAATCACACCCTAGACGAAGTATTAGGCGACGACATGGGCGTTACTGGGCTTAGAATGAAAAACACCCAAGACGGCTCGACCAAAGGCGTGGACGTACACGGTGTATTCATCGCCATAGGCCACAGCCCGAACACCGG
>NZ_CBAROL010000030.1:0-30131 GCF_964779595.1 Methyloglobulus sp. | reverse complement strand
ATCTGGTATCTTTGTATCTGGGTTAGCTGTTTATAACCTTTCATAAGCTTCCTCATCTTTGGTCGGATTGAAAAAGCCTTGAACTATATCAGCTAACCTCTTTCAATCACGTTAAAATGAATTGCACTTATGAGTTGAATCTAAGAAGGGAAATAAGCTTTCAATAAAACTGTACACAAGGGGAATTTCTTTTTGTAGCAAGCCTGTGGGTCTGGATAAACAAAGCAACAGCACCTGACGATAACATTCTTCTGGAGTGCTAGCCTTATTGATATGATTGGTGAGGTCGGGTACTTTTACGTTATCTTTTTTTGATTTTACACTCAGCTTAAACAGCGAATGTAAGTCTATCCAAACCCAATCAGGAATCGGTAAGCCCATAATAAAGTGGCTTACAACCACACTACTCAAGCCTTTGATGCAGCGTTGCAGAGCCAACGCCAAACTTTTCCCCTGAAACCAACTGACTTGCCGATGTGTGAGTTCTTTCAGGACTATCCAGTAGCCAATCGTGAATTCCCGCTCTATCGAAGCCAATACTTGAAGTATTTTTAAGTCATTGTCTTCTTTGGGGAAAGCCGTCCTTATCAATCTGGAACGAAGATAATCTTCCATAATAAGCACTTTGGGACGCATCAGCTCCAACGCATCCAAGCGTAACTGAAACGGCATTTTAAGTGCATTAAAATCGGTGATGAAGTCCTGAATCAACCGCGTTGCCAAACTAGGATTAGCCGTTGGCAGCTCAAATAGCCACTGCTCCAAAGCCTTTGGCTCAAATAATTTTAGCCGTTCAGGTCGGGTTTCTTGTGCTGGAATAACAAGAAAAAAAGAATTTTTCACCTATTCACCGTAATGATTGTTGATCCTTATGATTTAGCCATAAAAACACTGATACCTAGTTTTTTTGGAATGTTTTCGTAGCCTGGACTCATCCTGCCCCCCCTTTTCTAGTCATCATCCCTTTGGACGGATTATAACCTAAGATTGCCAGCGTCATAAATACAATAAAAGCGACTAGCGTATAGATAAAGGTATGTTGATTAAACTGACCATACAAAGCAAAGCGAATTAACTCAACGGCTTGGGAAAATGGATTGTATTGTGCAAGTCGGTGCAGTAAGGCACTGGACTCCTTAATTTTCCATAAGGGATAAAGCGAGGTGGACATAAAGAACATCGGAAAAATCACAAAATTCATCACACCTGCGAAGTTTTCCAATTGTTTAATGAAAGACGATAACAACAACCCCAACGCGCCTAACATCAAACCCGATAAGACTAACGCTGGCAAAATCCAGCCATATCCTTGTAATGGCGGACGAATGTCATAGCACCAAGCGATCCCCAGAAATACATAGACTTGCAGCACGGAAACTGCTGTACCTGCGAGCAATTTGGACAACAGCAAAAACCAGCGCGGCAGGGGGCAGGTTAGCAAAATCCGCATACTGCCCATTTCGCGGTCGTAAACCATAGAAAGCGAGCTTTGCATTCCGTTGAATAGCTGGATCATGCCGCATAATCCCGGCACGATGTAGACTTCGTAGAGGATATAGGTTTCATACGGCGGACTGATCGCCAATCCCAATGCAGACCTGAACCCCGCCGCAAAAATGAACAACCAGACCAAAGGCCTGACCAATGCAGACACAAAGCGCTCGCGTTGGGTGACAAAACGCCAGCATTCGCGCCAGATGATGCCCCACATCGCACGCCAATAATGCAGAATTTTCATCCTTGAAGCCCCTGAGTTAACACATAAAAAGCATCCTTAATGCTTGATGTTGCGGTTTGTTGCAGGACATCATCAACTGTTCCAGTCGCTTTTACCTGACCTTTATGCAAAATAATGACGCGGTCATCGGGATAAATTTCGTCAATTAAATGCGTTGCCCATAACACGGCGATGTTGTCGTCCTTAGCTAAACTATGTACATGTTCGACAATATCCTGGCGACTAGGCACATCAAGACCGACCGTCGGTTCGTCTAGCAACAACAGGGACGGTTTATGCAACAAAGCCCTGGCAATTTCGACTCGCCGCCGATGTCCACCATTCAGTTGGCGGATTTTCTCCTTACGGCGATCATACATATTTAGCCGTTCCAATTCTTCTTGGATGCGCTGCTTGGCGAGCTTATGCCCCATACCATGTAAGGCCGCGTGATAGCCCAGATTCTGCATTACCGTCAGATCCATATCTAAGGTGGATTGCTGGAATACTACGCCCAATCTTGCCAAGGCCTTACTCGTTTGCTTTTTGATGTCAAACCTACATAACTCGATTCTTCCACTACGAGCATCATATAAACGGGTAATCAGGGCGAATAAGGTGCTTTTCCCTGCCCCATTCGGACCCAACAATACTGTACATTCACCCGATTGGATGTCAAAACTCACTTGATCTAAGGCTTTCTTGCCGCTGTAAGAAAAGCTCAAATCTTCGATAGATAAAGCTATTTCTTTGCTATTGGTTTGTCGTAAAGGCTGGCTCATGGCTTAACGGCAACCCCCCAGGGATAATTACCTACACCTAGCGATTTAGTTACCGTTAGGTTATCGAGATCAATAATGGATATATCGTTACTTACTCCATTCGTCGTATATAAGCGTTTTTGGTCGGGCGAAAACGCCAGATTCCACACCCGCTGCCCCACCAACAAATACTTTTCGACTTCGTAAGTTTTGGCATTAATAACAGCAACACGGTTGGCTGGCCCCAAAGCCACATAGCCACGCTTGTTTTCCTTGTCGATAACAACACCTACGGGTTGTATTTTATCCTTGGTCACGCCCTGAACCTCAAACGTAATGCGTTTTACAATCTGTTTGGTGCTGGCATCCACAATCGACAAGCTACTCGCCATCTCGGAAGTTGCCCAAGCAAACTTACTGTCCGAGGTAAATGTAACGGCACGGGGACGTGCATCGACCAGTGTATTCTCGACAATTATGTTGGTTTTGGCATCAATCCAATGCAGCATATTAGTTGTTTCAGACGCGCTGACAACCCAGCGGCTATCAGGGCTAACGGTAATGCCCTCTGGCTCTACGCCCACTTGAATCTGCTTGATGACCTTTTTTTTAGCGATGTCCATCACCGTCACCCTGCTATCATCCTCGTTGGAGATATAGAGCGTGTCACCTTTAGGATTGAGCGCGAACGTTTCTGGATCGTCGCCAGAAGGCAGCGTCCCGATTTCTTTCAGGGTTTCAGTGTCGATCATTTTGATGATATTGTCGTCGCTGGTAGCAATGTATATCACTTTATTGTCGGGACTAATGGCAATACCTCTTGGACGCTGTCCGACTTCCACAGTTTTAATCAGTTCGCCTGCTATCGGATCGACAATCGCCAGGGCATTGTCTTTTTCCAAGGTGACGAATACGGTTTCGGCTTGTGCAGAAGCCGCTAATATCAACAAAATAGCACTTAAAATCTGCTTATTCACCGCTTTTACTCCATTTACATTCTGTTTCTGGTTGATCGTAGCCCAACGTATCCAGCTCGGTTTTGGGATGCAAAAAGCCCTCAATCGGAGCAACCGCAACTAAAGACCGAGGCGCAGCTAACAACACCGGTTGACGCAATTGATGATCCCAAGATCGAAATGATAAGGATGTACCCTTATAACCTTGCAAAGCGAATTGGTCACTCAACAAGTAATCCTTAATAGGCTTCAATTCATTTGATTTTGCACGGGTTGCCGCTTCGCCAATCGCCCGGACTGCCAGATAAGCACCATAATCCTGTTCTTCCATCCACCGCCCTGCTTTTTCTTTGAAGCGGTTTTGAATCTGCGTCGCGCCCCATTGTTCATGCGCCCGATGCCATGAGGTTGCTACTAAGCCTTGTGTTCCGATAACAGGTCGTGGAATCCAGGTACGGTAATCCAGGTATTCACCAAACTCGCCTTGCTCATCGGCAACCACCAATACCTCGTAATCCTCATCAAGCTGGGTAAAAACAGCCACGTCGGATTGTGCGGTTCGCCGTGCATCAAAGGTATGTTCCCAGGTTTTTTCCTGGACAATCTTCATGTTGAATTTTTTGGCGGCGCGCTTTGTGGCTTCAGCATATAGTTTATCTTCCTCTGTGTTGCCGACAACCAAAAACCACTTCGTCCAGCGTTTTTTCATCATGTACTGGGCGAGTGCGTCGGCACGCATGGCGCGACTGGGCAACAGGTGCAACACGTTCGCACGGCAATCCTGGTTACGTAAGGCATCATCGATGGTCGCGACATCAAACAGCAAAATGGCTTTTGCTGCATCTAAATCAGCGACTTTATTGGTTACATCGGATGCTAAATTGGTAACCACAAAGGCATATTTTTTGGCGATTTGTTTGTTAAAAGTATCTACAACATTCCCGTCCACCGGAATGATGAATTTCTCCAGGAAAAACTTCTGTTTGGTGTATTCACCGGTTGTATTGTTATCTTCAATTGCCAGTTCCGCCCCTAAAACGCCTTTGTTTTCGATAACTGGATCAAGATTAGATAACACAGGACGTACTTTTTGGGTTTGGGTCAGGTAAGCAATTTTGATGACTTGCTTGCCTTTTGCAAACAAGAAATTTGAAGCAACTAGCTGAAAAATAATGAAGATAATCCAAGCTAATCGAGGTAACATCTTAATCGAGCGCATTTTCACGGGTAAGCATTAATGAATAAACAGCATTTATTCTAACGGATTGAACATATTTTTTTATTATAATCGTCAAATCTCGCCTTAACATTTGAAAAATATCACTTTAGGGTCGATACTAACAATAACTTCGTTATAAAACGCTTTCACTATTCATGTCGAAACCTACAAATCCAGTACAAACTGACGAACATTGGTCTAAAAGTAGCGCGTCTGCTCCATTCAAAACCAATAGACGTATGGGTATACGTTATGTCAGAAGTGATATTGGCGTTACGCTGCGGAAAATCGGCATGTTTGATTTCACTTTTGCAAACCAAGATACGTCGGTAAAGCTGATTGATATTAGTAGCAGAGGTGTGATGATTGCAACAAACCTAAAATTGCCCATCAATAAGCCGGTTTCTTTAACGATACGTTTTACCGACTTCAAAGAATTTGAAATTCCCAGTAAAGTTGTGCGTAAAACCCAAGGTAATGTCATTATTTACGGCATCAAATTTGATAAGGTCAATAATAAACTGGCTGATAAATTACTGGCAACGCAACGTAAATTATCCTTTACATAAGCATGTAATCCCTCGTTTTATAACCCGAATCTGTATTTTAGCTCATCCGCTTGCTTGCCACTTAATCAGCTAAACCACCATGACAAACCTCGTACTCAGCGATATGTATATCTATCCGGTCAAGTCACTTGCTGGCATACGGGTAACGAGATGGCAGGTGGTAGCAACGGGCTTTAAGTACGATAGAAAGTGGATGTTGATTGATGCAGAACGGCAATTCCTCAGCCAACGCCGTTTGCCACGAATGGCGTTGATAAAAACCACACTGACTGACAGTGAGCTTATCCTGTCTGCACCAGGCATGGACGATTTATCCTTGCCGCTAGAACCAACGATGGGCGACATTATCAATAGCACGATCTGGCACGATCACGTCGATACCATCACCGTATCTTTCGAGGCGGATGCTTGGTTTAGCTGTTTTCTGCAAATAGAATGCAGACTGGTCTACCAACCGGATGCTGCCATTCGCCCTGTTAATCCTGACTTTGCCAACCCAGAAGATCAAACTGCACTTTCCGATGGTTTTCCTTTCCTGCTGATTTCTGAAAATTCGCTGGTCGCATTAAATAAAGCCATGCAGATCAATTTAGCTATGGCTCGTTTCCGTCCTAATTTGGTAGTTTCGGGCTGTGATGCTTTTGACGAAGATTTTTGGCGGCAAATTACCATCGGTACTATCGGCTTTCGCTTACCTAAACCCTGCTCGCGCTGTTCTGTGCCAACTATTGACCCAGCAACAGGTAAAACTGGCAAAGAACCACTCACCACGCTCAACCGCCTCAGAAAATGGCAGCATAAGGTTTATTTTGGGCAAAATGCCCTGCACGATGGTTTAGGAATGCTATCAGTTGGAGATAGCGTACAAATCAACCTTACTGGCACTCAGCAACCGCCGTTGTAATCGTCCTGATTACTGCTGACTTAATCACCCATATCAGGCGTATCGGTATCTAAAATACCGCTTTCAACATTTCTTCTGGCTAATTCAGCCAATGCTTCGTATTTTACCCTAAAGGCATCGAGATGAATTTCCTCAAGCTCCTCAATATCTAACAAGGCGTTGTGCGCTCCCTTAGTTGCCCTGATTAATTCATCCAATTTGATTTGAATGGCTTCCGTATCGCGGTTTTGGGTGCTTTGAATGAGAAAAACCATCAAGAATGTAATAATCGTCGTCGCTGTATTGATAACCAATTGCCAGGTATTGCTGTAATTGAACATAGGCCCTGTGATTATCCAGAGCAGAATGGTTGCTACGGAAAGCACAAATACGATAGGCCGACCACAAAATCGTGAAGAAGCTTTGGCAAACCTTGAATACCAGGTTGTTTGTTTCATAAGATGTTACTCGCTGAATGTTAGATGAGTAGTATTACCTAGCAACTTCACTACCCGAAAGCCTGATAATACCCTAATACCTCGGCTTTACTGAAATAGTCAAATCCAGTAGTATTCCTGCCAATGCTATTAAAAAATCTGACTCGACAAGCTTTTCAGGTATTCTTGCAGATAACCTATACCAACACGTAGAATCCATGTCCATTAACGATACGCAAACCCCAGCCAATTTCATTCGCCACATTGTTGCCGACGATCTTAAAACCAATAAGCACAATGGCAAAGTCGCCACCCGCTTTCCGCCAGAACCAAACGGCTATCTACATATTGGTCATGCCAAATCCATCTGCTTGAACTTTGGGATTGCCGCTGAAAATAACGGTACGTGCAATCTCAGGTTTGACGACACCAATCCTGAAAAAGAAAGTATCGAATACATGGAATCCATCGAGCGTGATGTGCAGTGGTTGGGATTTGCATGGAATGGCTTGTACCACGCTTCCGATTATTTCGAGCAACTTTATCAATATGCCGAACAACTCATCCAGCAAGGTCAGGCTTATGTGGACAGCTTATCGGCTGAAGAAATCAGGGCTTATCGTGGCACTCTGACCGAACCCGGCAAGCCTAGCCCAGACCGCAACCGCTCTATAGAAGAAAATCTCGACTTGTTCAGGCGGATGCGGGCAGGTGAGTTTGCCGACGGGCAATATGTGTTACGTGCAAAAATCGACATGGCATCGCCCAATATCAATATGCGCGATCCTGCCATTTACCGAATTCGCCGTGTGCATCACCATCGTACTGGCGATACCTGGTGCATCTATCCCATGTACGATTACACCCATTGCATTTCTGATGCGCTGGAAGGCATTACCCATTCCTTATGCACGCTGGAGTTTGAAGACCACCGTCCGTTGTACGATTGGGTATTAGAACAACTAGATACCCCCTGCCATCCGCAACAGATTGAGTTCGCCCGTTTGCAACTGGAATATACCATCGTCAGTAAACGCAAACTGAATCAACTGGTGATGGAGAAGCACGTCAATGGCTGGGATGATCCCCGAATGCCAACTATTGCCGGACTACGCAGGGCAGGTGTTACACCAAAAGCAATCCGTGATTTTTGTGAGCGTATCGGCCTGACCAAACAAAATTCATGGATAGAAATGTCGGTGCTGGAATATTGCATCCGTGAAGACCTGAATGAGAACTCAGCACGGGCGATGGCGGTGTTAAATCCGTTACGGCTGGTGATTGATAATTACCCAGACGGCAAAACCGAGCAACTCATCATCAGCAATCATCCGCAAAAGCCAGAACTCGGTAACCGCGATGTGCCGTTTAGCAAGGTGATCTTGATTGAACAAGATGATTTTGCCGCTTGTCCGCCGCCTAAGTTTAAACGCTTGGTAGAAGGTGGCGAAGTCCGGCTGCGCGGTGCTTATGTTATCCAATGCAACGAGGTCGTGAAAGATGATGAAGGCAATATCATCGAACTGCGTTGTACTTACGATCCAGACACGCTCGGCAAAAACCCCGAAGGTCGCAAGGTGAAAGGCGTAATCCACTGGGTTTCCGAACAACATAGTCTGCCAACCGAAATAAGGCTTTATGACCGCCTATTTACCGTTCCGAATCCCGACAATGAAGACAACTTTCTGGATGCGATAAATACTGATTCATTACAAATTCTTAGCGATTGCCGCATCGAAGCCAGTCTAGGCAAAGCCACAGCCGATAGCCGCTACCAATTTGAAAGGACAGGCTATTTTTGCTTCGATGCAAAAGATAGTGGGAACGGCAAACTGGTATTCAACCGCACGGTGACGTTGCGGGATGGTTGGGTGAAGGATTGATTTGACAAAGTTTTACATCACAGGCTTTCCTGGTCTTATCGTCAAATAAAGACTTTTCCAACAAGCGTAGGCGTTTATAATGTGCTTTTCATTTATTAATTAAGAGGTCGATTAAAATGCAAAAAACTCATATTCAAATTCTTTCCGCTATCTTTGCTATTGCCATAGGACTAACCATGTTTTCACTCGCCAATGCTGCCTCCCCAGAAGAAAATAAAGCCGCAGGCGAGAAATTCCTGGCTGAAAATACCAAAAAAGCTAATGTGAAAACCACTGCGAGTGGCTTGCAGTACGAGGTTTTGACTCCAGGCAAAGGCACGGCTCACCCTGCTGCCACTGACAATGTAACAGTCCACTATAAAGGGACATCTTTGGACGGCAAGGAATTTGACAGCTCCTACAGCCGAGGCGAACCCACTTCTTTCCCGTTAAATGGCGTTATCCCAGGTTGGACAGAAGGCGTGCAACTGATGACCGAAGGCGCAAAATATAAGTTTTATATCCCCTCAACCCTAGCCTATGGCGAAAACGGTGCAGGTGGCGCTATCGGCCCTAATGAAACCCTGATTTTTGAAGTTGAACTGATAAAAATCAATTAATTGGCGTTATAGTTTTCACAATAACGGGATAATTTTGTCCACATAACTCCTGTTTAAAGCCTTGCCAGAAGCAAGGCTTTTCTATTTTACCGATGTCTACATACCAACTTTTCGCCACTACCCCAAAAGCAATGGAAGACATCCTCGCGGATGAGTTACGCTCGCTGGGTTGTGACAAGGTTAAATCAACCATTGCTGGCGCATATTTTGAGGGCGATTTAGCTACCGCTTACCGGATCTGCTTGTGGTCGAGAATCGCCAACAGGGTATTGCTACAACTCAGCACGTTCAAGGTTACAAGCCAGGACGACCTGTATCAGGGCGTACAGAAAATCAACTGGTTTGAACATCTAAAGCCAGAAGGCAGCTTTGCGGTGACCTTTAATGCGAAGAATTCACAGGCAATCAACAACACCCATTTTGGCGCATTAAAGGCCAAGGATGCTGTCGTTGACCAGATGCGGGCAAAGTTTGAAAAACGCCCTAATATCAACACGGAACAGCCCGATATTCGGATCAATGTCAACTTGAACGGCGAAACGGCTGTATTAAGCCTGGATTTGTCGGGAGAAAGCTTGCACCGCCGTGGTTATCGTGACACCACCATCAAGGCTCCCATCAAGGAGAATCTGGCGGCTGCGTTGCTAATCCGTAGTCGTTGGCCTGATATAGCAAAACAAAACGGCACCTTGATCGACCCCATGTGCGGTTCAGGGACTTTATTGGTGGAAGGTGCGATGATCGCCGCTGATTATGCGCCGGGTTTGCTACGGGATTATTACGGCTTTATCGGCTGGAAAAAACATGACGCGGATTGCTGGAAAGCATTGCTGTTTGAAGCGCTGCAACGCAAAACCGCTGGCATAAAGCAGTTACCGATGATTGTCGGCTTCGATAAGGACAGCCGCAACATCAACACGGCTCTTACCCATATTGCTAACGCTGAGTTACAGAACAAAATCCATCTTGAATGCCGCGATATAGGCGATGCTTCACCAGCCTTAAGCTGGAAACTAGGCTTGGTTATCTGCAACCCACCTTACGGCGAACGCTTAGGTGATGAGCAAGAAACTGCCGATCTGTACAAAAAATTTGGCGATTCGTTAAAAGCACATTTTAATCATTGGCAAGTGGCGATGATTATCAGCAATCCCGAATTAGGTTTTCGTCTAGGTATCCGTTCGCAAAAACCCGTCACTTTTTACAACGGCGCATTGGAATGTAAATTACTGCGGATGACGATTGAAGAAGCTGCATTTTTCATCCCTAAACCCAAATCCGCAGAAGAACGGATTACCCAGATAAACGAAACGATAACAGCCCATCAAGATGAAATTGAAGCTGAAACCAAAGTAAGCAAAGGACGCGAATCTAGGATAGAAGCCACCGCCAATACAGATATAAGTGAGGGGTGTGAATTGGGAGCGGTAAGTTTCGCCTACAGGGATGTAGGCGAGGGGCGTGAGTTGGGAGCGGTAAGCTTCGCCAACCGCTTACAAAAAAACCTGAAAAAACTAGCCTCTTGGAAAAACATAAATAACATCAATTGCTATCGAATTTACGATGCCGACTTACCCGAATACGCCGTCGCTATCGACTTGTACCAAGGCAAAGAAACCTGGATAAATGTCCAGGAATACGATCCACCCAAAACCATTGATCCGTTTAAAGCCAATCAACGGCTGGCTGAACTGCTTGCAGAAATCCCCAAAGTCTTAGGCGTTGCATCTAACCATGTATTTTTAAAAATACGCCGCAAGCAGAAAAATACCGATCAATACCAAAAACTGGGTGATAACAGGCATTTCCATATCATTGAAGAACACGGCTGCAAGTTGCAGGTCAATTTTGAAGATTATCTGGATACCGGTTTATTTTTGGATCACCGCCCTATCCGCTTACTGATCCAGCAGCAAGCAAAAGGTAAGCGTTTCCTGAACCTGTTTGCTTATACCGGCAGCGCAACAGTCCATGCCGCAGTTGGCGGCGCAACGGCTACGGCTACGGTGGATATGTCCAATACTTATCTCGATTGGGCAAAGGCAAATCTGGCATTAAACACTACCAACGGCAAACATGAATTTATCCAGGCCGATTGCCTGGAATGGCTGGATGAGGAAGCAAAACATGCTCACCCCAGGCAATATGACCTGATTTTTCTCGACCCGCCGACTTTTTCTAACTCAAAACGTATGAGCGACGTATTCGATATACAAAAAGACCATGCCTTCTTAATCAAGCAAGCGGTTACCTTATTAGCTCCCCAAGGAATCCTCTATTTTTCCACCAATTTTCGGCGATTTACATTAGATAAAGCTGGATTGACGGAACTCAAAATTGAGGATATAACCGCAAAAACCATACCTGAAGACTTTAGCCGCAATCCCAAAATCCATTATTGCTGGAGGATTCAGCATGAATCGTACCGTTAAAATCCGAGTTACTGGTCGAGTTCAAGGCGTTTACTTTCGCCGATTTACCAAAAATAAAGCTCAGGATTTAGGTGTAAAAGGATCGGTGCAAAACATGGAAGATGGTCGGGTCGAAATTATTGTACAAGCTGAGGCAGATACCTTGGAATCCTTCATTCAATGGTGTCACAAAGGCCCGATTACGGCGCGGGTGGATCACGTCGAACTCATTGAACTACAGGTGAATGAAGTTGAATTCAGCTCATTTGAAATTATTTAACTGCATCGAGGGCTTATCGCGGCTCAAATCACCCAAAATTATTGCGTTTTCAAAATGGCTACAATCCTCAGCCATTATGAAATGGCTTTACCTTACCGCCTTAAAACCAATATCCGTCCGATAATAAGCATTATCCCAACGAATATTTTTTACCTGTTGATAGGCTTTGGTTTGGGCTTCCTTTATCGTATCGCCTAAAGCACAGACACACAGGACGCGGCCTCCGGCGGTTACGATGATATCGTCTCGTGTTTGTGTACCCGCGTGAAACACCTTGACATCGTCCATTTCCTGTTCCGGTAAACCTTTAATCACCGCGCCTTGCTGATAGGTATCAGGATAACCGCCTGCCGCCATGACGACACCTAGTGCCGCCCGGTCGTCCCAATCGCTGGTAGTTTTATCGAGTTTGCCAGCCAGTGCCGCTTCACATAATTCCACAAGATCGCTTTTCAAGCGCATCATAATGGGCTGAGTTTCGGGGTCGCCGAAACGGCAATTGTATTCCAGCACCTTGATGGCACCATCAGGGGAAATCATCAAACCTGCGTACAAGAAGCCCGTATAAGGATTGCCGTCTTCCGCCATACCTTGCAAGGTCGGTGCAATGACTTCTTGCATGACACGCTGATGTATCTCAGGAGTGACTACAGGTGCAGGCGAATAAGCCCCCATTCCACCGGTATTAGGACCCTGATCGCCATTATCTCGTGCCTTGTGGTCTTGCGAGGTTGCCATAGCCAAGGCCTGTTTGCCGTCTGCGATCACGATAAAACTGGCTTCTTCGCCTTGCAGGAATTCCTCGATGACTACTCGACTTCCGGCAGACCCAAAGACGTTGCCTGAAAGCATATCTTCTACGGCATTAATGGCTTCCTGTTCGGTCTGCGCCACCACAACGCCTTTGCCGGCCGCCAAGCCGTCTGCCTTTACCACAATCGGCACACCTTGGGCTTTTATATAAGCGATTGCTTGATCTTGATCGGTAAAGCTTTGGTATTTGGCAGTCGGGATGTTGTACCTGACCATAAAATCCTTACAAAAACTTTTGGAACCTTCCAGTTGCGCCGCCTGGGCTGTGGGGCCAAAACATTGCAATCCAGCCTGTATGAAGCTGTCAACTATACCCATCGTTAACGGGACTTCAGGACCGACAATGGTGAGGTCGATTTGTTCTTGCCTTGCAAATACCAGCAGCCCAAGTATATCCGTCGCAGCAATTGCCACATTTTCCACGCCCGTTTCCAATGCCGTCCCAGCATTACCGGGCGCGACAAAGACTTTCTCAACTTTACGAGACTGCTTAACTTTCCAAGCCAAGGCGTGTTCACGCCCACCGCTACCAACTATTAAGATTTTCATGAATTAGGTTCAGAGTACAAAGTTCAGGGTTCAAGGTGAAAGGCGTAGCTGTTTTGTGCCTTGCGCCTTTAGCCTAATTTTAATGCCTAAAATGCCGCATTCCGGTAAATACCATTGCGATATTATGTTCATTCGCCGCTGCGATAACTTCATTGTCTCGCACCGATCCACCAGGTTGGATGATGGCGGTAATGCCCGCTGCGGCGGCGGAATCAATGCCATCCCGAAACGGGAAAAATGCGTCGGAAGCCATTGCCGAACACGCTACCTGCAAGCCTTCATCAGCGGCTTTGATGCCAGCGATTTTGGCTGAATAAACGCGGCTCATCTGCCCTGCCCCGACTCCAATCGTCTGCCCATTTTTGGCATAAACAATGGCATTGGATTTGACGAACTTAGCGACTTTCCAGGCAAACAACATATCTTGTAACTCACTTTCACTGGGTTGACGGGTACTAACCACGGTCAAATCGGCGGCACTGACTTCGCCCAAATCTTTATCTTGCACCAATAAGCCGCCGCTGACCTTTTTGTAATCTAATACACCATGCTTAAGCTCAGTAAATTCACCGCATTGCAAAACGCGCAGGTTCGCTTTTTCCGCTAAAACTGTTTGTGCTGCTTTACTTATTGACGGGGAAATAATCACTTCCACAAACTGCCGTCCAATGATCTCAGTAGCCGTGTCTTTGTCCAATTCTCGATTGAAAGCAATAATGCCGCCAAAGGCGGAGGTAGGATCGGTGGTGTATGCCTTATTGTAGGCTTCTAAAAGCGTATCGCCCTCAGCAACACCACAGGGATTGGCATGTTTGACGATCACGCAGGTAGGCCGATGGGTGAATGATTTGACGCATTCCAAAGCCGCATCGGCATCGGCAATATTGTTATAGGAGAGTTCTTTGCCTTGCAGTTGCGTGGATGAACCGATAGTTCCCGATGTCGGATTAAGTTCGCCATAAAAAGCGCCTTTTTGGTGCGGATTTTCGCCGTAACGCATGGATTGCTTGTGATAAAACTGTAAATTCAGGGTTTTGGGGAATTCATCTTGAGATACCTTACCCAAATACGTAGCGATGGCAGTATCGTAATGGGCGGTATGTTGAAAGCATTTTAGTGCTAGATTAAATCGGGTTTCAATTGAAAATCCTTGTCCCGATTTTAATTCTGAAAGCGTTTTTTCATAATCAGATGGATTGACTACCACCGCCACATCACGATAATTTTTGGCTGCGG
Source organism: Methyloglobulus sp. (assembly GCF_964779595.1). Classification (NCBI taxonomy): domain Bacteria; kingdom Pseudomonadati; phylum Pseudomonadota; class Gammaproteobacteria; order Methylococcales; family Methylococcaceae; genus Methyloglobulus; species Methyloglobulus sp. Next base: position 15,818 of record NZ_CBAROL010000030.1, on the reverse strand, counting down.
CACGGAGCATGGTAGGTCCGCCAATATCGATATTTTCGATAGCCGTTTCTAAATCACAATCGGGCTTGGCAATGGTGCTTTCAAAGGGATATAAGTTGACCACAACCAGGTCTATCGGTTGGATGCCGTTGGCTTGCATGATGTCATCGTCTACACCTCTTCTGCCCAAAATGCCACCGTGAATTTTAGGGTGCAAGGTTTTTACCCTGCCGTCCATCATTTCTGGAAAACCCGTGTAGTCAGCCACTTCAGTCACTTTGATCTGGTGTTCGGTGAGCGTTTTTGCGGTGCCGCCCGTTGACAAGATTTCTATGCCTAATGCGCTGAGTTCGCGGCAGAAATCCACAATACCGGTTTTATCGGAGACACTGACCAGTGCGCGGGTAATTTTTTTGTTCATGACAACTGATATGAGAAAGATAGAGGGGTAGGGTCAAAACTAGCGACAGCTTTGTTCTCTTAAGATAATCCGTATAAATCCATTTTTTTCCGCAGTGTGCTACGGCTTAATCCTAGTGCCTTCGCTGCTTTACTCTGATTGTGACCAGAGTGTTCCAACGCTGCTTGTAAAAGGGGTTTTTCCACTTCTCCCATTACCATCGCGTGCAAATCCACTATCTCATGACCGTTTAACTGTTCCAGATAACGCGAAACCGTCTGTTTAACATGCACACACAAAGGCGTACACAAAACTAAATGATCGTTTGCATCGATAAGTTCATTGCTTTCCACGAATGTATCCATAGTTTGCAGCACTATCGTTATTATTATAGGGTAAATGCTGACTGTATCAGCACCATCTGCTGGTTCGGTTGGGTAGCTTGGTTGATCGTTTGCTTTATGTCCTGGCTAATGAAATCCAGATGCTTGAAGTACCAACTGATATGTTTCCGAGCTATTCTAACACCAGTCACATCACCGTAGAAACTGTAAAGTTTCTCAAGATGGGCAATTAATGTCAGGTAAATTTCTTTTATCGTTGGTTTTTCAATGACTTTTCCAGCATTGATAAAGCAATCTATTTCTTTAAAAAGCCACGGATTGCCTTGTGCTGCTCGACCTATCATAATCGCATCAGCACCGGTTACAGCTAGCACAAATTGGGCTTTCTCAGCAGAATCAATATCGCCATTGGCGATAACGGGAATACTGACCGCTTGCTTGACTTGCTTGATGGTCTCGTACTCAGCCTGTCCTTCAAATTTACAGGCACGAGTCCGTCCGTGGATGGTCAGGGCGGCAATACCAGAAGCTTGTGCAATTTGGGCGATGGCTACCGCGTTACGGCTTTCAGTATCCCATCCCGTGCGGATTTTTAGCGTAACAGGAACATCGACTGCATTGACCACTGCATCCAAGATTCTTTTCACCAATTCGGCATCGCGCAAAAGAGCCGAACCTGCCGCCACCGCGCAAACTTTTTTGGCAGGGCAGCCCATGTTGATGTCAATGATTTGGGCATCACGTTGGACATTGTAAATCGCGGCATCGGCCATGTGCTTCGGGTCAGTGCCGACAATCTGCACGGAACGCAAGCCCGTTTCACCTTCATGGTCGGCTTTCAGTAATGTCTTTTTATTATCACGTAATGCCGGATTGGAAGCCACCATTTCGGAAACCGCCAAACCTGCACCGAAGTCTTTGCATATACTTCTGAACGGGCGATCACTGATTCCCGCCATCGGAGCCAATATCAAGTTATTGGGCAGGAGATAAGAGCCGATTTGCATGATTCGCTAACAAGAAATTACTTAGCTTCTTTATCGGTATCTTCATTCCAGATCGGATTATCTCGGTCTTCTGCTTCCAGCTTAACAACATCTTCTTGGTAAATATGCCAGAACGATTTGTCTATCTTGGCATTGCTGTAGCCTTCCTTTTTTTCATGGGTAAACGGACACCACCAGTTTTCGACCAGTTTGACTAAATAAGCATGCCACTCAAAAACGGCAACGCTAACGGGACAATACCACGTGCAATTCAGTATCCAATACAGCTTATATTGCGAAAGGCTAAAGCCAAAACTGGGTTCCATCGTAATCTGGTTTTTCATAGTGTAGCGATGGCTTTCCTTAGCGGGTAGATAATCCGTAAATTTTTTGACATTCTTAGCGCCGACCATCCACAAATGGAAATAAGTCATATACGCGCTGGCAAATATAAACGGTAATGTGACTATCGGTGCATAGACAAAAAACAAGCCAATTGTTCTACGCCATACAGGCATCTGACTATGATTTTTGCCTATGTCAACGCGGTTAGAACAGCTATCACATGCTTTCATTGACTTAATTTTCCTCTTTATTAGTGTTGGTTTGATGGATGTCGGATGATGGACGATTCAGGTAGATTAACTGGTAAATACTTTGGCAACCTGCACAGCAAAAAGACAGCAACTCTTTTTCGTTTTTCAGGGTAAAGCCTTTTATTTCCACAGCTAAACCGCAAAGATCGCAGTTTTTCTCATATTTTACCGTGGTCACAAAGTTGCCTCAAGGATTTATAGGCTGGCTGAGACGGTGCAAAAAAAAGTTTTCAAATAGGCTGTTTCCGGTATCGCAGGATCAATTGGGTGATCGCCGCCCTGCCCTCCGCAAGCAAAAAACGTCAGATGGCGGTCAATATGCCGTCCCGATGAACGCAATATTTCGTGCAGGTTTTCGGCACTTAAATGATACGAGCAGGATGCTGAAATCAGAATGCCATTTTTTACCAATACCTGAAGCGCAAGCTGGTTTAATCGGCGGTAGGCTTCATAACCTTGCTTGAAATCTTTTTTGCGTTTAATCAACGCCGGTGGATCAAGCACTATTATGTCATAGAGTTGTCCGTCTTGACGCGCTTGTTTGAGATAATCGAAGACATCACTGCGGACGAATTGCATGTTATTTTCAACACCATTGAGTACAGCATTTTCTGCCGCCAAGCCCAATGCGCCTTCTGAGGCATCGACACACACGACTTCCGTAGCTCCACCCAAAGCGGCAGGGATGCCCCATGCACCCGTATAGGAAAACAAATCCAATACTCGCTGGTTTTTCGCTATAGAAGCCAACTGTGCGCGGCTATTCCGGTGGTCATAAAACCAGCCAGTTTTTTGTCCACCCAAAATATCTATTTTGAACTTCGCACCGTTTTCTTCGATTATCAAAGGTTCTGGGAGTTCACCGTGAACGACGCATGATTCCAAATCCAAGCCTTCCAGTTGCCGTTGGCTGTTGTCGTTTTTCAGGACGATTGCCGTAGGAGAAAACAATTCCATCAGCGCGGTAATTAAGCTATCTTTCCGCACTTCAATACCTGCGGTTGTGATTTGCACAGACAGCACAGAACCAAAACGGTCTATCACCAAACCAGGCAAGCCATCGCTTTCGCCATAAACCAGTCGATAGTAGGGTTTGTCGAACAGTTTTTCTCGCAACACCAAAGCCGTGGCAATACGTTCCTTAAAAAAATTGACTCCGCATTTAAAGTTGCCTTTTCGTGATAGCAACCTAGCACAAATCAAACTTTGCGGATTGATGTAGGCTGTACCCATTACTTTGCCGTCACTGGCTTTTACCTGCACCAAATCACCAGCGGTAAATGGCTCAAGTGGCGAACGAACCACATCAATCTCGTTGCTGAATACCCACAAATGACCTTGTCTAAGACGCTTGTCCTCGTTTTTCTTTAAATAAATTTCGTCGTGCGCCATTAGTTAATAAATAAGGTCAAAGTTGTAGCCCCCTATAGGGGTTTTAGGCGCAGCAATAGTTAAGCTAACTGCCACTGTTGCATCAGGTGCAATAGCCAAATGCTTACCCACACCGGAGATATGGTCTTTCGGATCAAAAATCCGTTGCGCGAATATTTGTTCGTTGTAATCGAGCAAGGTCAGTTTAATATTTGGTAAGCGTTGCTTGAAGGCTGCCTGATTATTGATAACCGCCTTGAATGTTATCGTGTTATCGCCATTAGGTTTAAAAGAACCTTGTAACACAGCAAATTCATCAAGATTTTGGTAATCTGCTAAACGACAACCTAGCCACCGACACAGCTTTTCCAAAGCGGGACGATAGGAAGTATTTTGGCTCAACTTGCCACTCTCGAAATAGAGTAATTGCCCAAGTAAAAGTAGAGAACCTGCAATAAAGCCTACAAACCAGTTGACGTTAACTGGTTTTTTTTCAGCCTCCCAGGGTAATCGCTCTGGTGCAGGCTCGATTATCGCAGGGCTGCTGTTAGTGAATCTGATTTTGCTAACAATGCTGCTAATGCCCTGAATATCCCCTTCGACAGAGTTGTTCTGGGGCTGGTCGAAAGCCTCAGGAGAGCTTTGTCGAACTAACAGCGGGGGCAGTTTGCTCAGGGTTTCCGTAATGGAATGCTGGTTGATTTCAGGCATTCTTTTGGGACTAGGCTTTTGATTAAAGTCCGCTTTCGGTATGTATTCGGCTTTCGCTTCCGTGACTAATGCGGTAGATTTCTCATCCAATAATGTCAACGCATTAAACTTTTTTTTACAATCGCCACAAAATATCTGTGCTTTTTTTCCGCGTAACTGCTTTTTCGTAATCGGAAAAGTTTTTCGGCAATCAGGACATTGGGTAAACATCTTTATTAATGCTTAATGCCTGTCAATCTCACCCAATCCTCCTGTTGCACAGGCTTATTTAGCGGCAGAAAAGAATGATAAGCGTCAATAACAGAATCCGCCTGTTCAGCCAAAATGCCCGATAGAACGAGTTGACCTTTTGAAACCACCAAGTCCGTTATCAATCCGACCATTTCAATCAACGGTTTCGCCAGGATATTGGCTAAAACTACATCAGCCTTTGTATCAGCAAGCGAAAACTGCTCCGGCAGACAGCACACGATTTTATCCTGCACATTATTTTTTTGGGCATTGCTTTCAGTTGCTGTGATCGCTTGGGGATCAATATCAACTGCATAGGCGCGTTCTGCACCCAGCAATAATGCTGCAATAGCTAATATACCTGAGCCGCAACCATAATCGACCACGGTTTTGCCAGCTAACTCGTGACTCGCCAGCCATTCAAGACACAACGCTGTGGTGGGGTGCGTTCCAGTACCGAATGCTAAACCTGGATCGAGAATCAAACATACGGTATTCGCTTCGTGCTGCTCTTGCCCAGTTGGGCAAACCCAGAGCTTATCGGCAAATTTCATCGGGCGATAATGCTCCATCCAGGCACGTTCCCAAGCTTGATCTTCAATCACCTCAAACTCCCAATATTTTAGGGAATCTTGTTGAAAATGCTTAAGCGTTTGGCTTCTTATCTGTGCTGGATCGGCAGTTAACTCGTACAGCGCAATAACCCGCGTGTTCGTCCAGATTTTAGTTTCACCGATTGCCGGCTCGTAAACCGGTTCGTCCTCGGCATCCATATAAGTGACCGATACCGCACCCAAATCGCTGAAATAATCGGCGACTTTGGGCGCGGTATCTTCGTTAGTAATGACTGATATTTGATGCCAAGCCATAAGCTATCTATATAAAAAACATGGATCTTGACTGAATTGCGCGGTTTTACGAAGCATTAAAATCAGGTTATACCCAATTTCTTTTCCAAATAATGAATATTTTGCCCACCTGCCGTAAAGGCGCTGTCATTCATAATATCCTGTTGCAGCGGGATGTTGGTTTTAATGCCGTCGATGATAATTTCACTGAGTGCAGTGTTCATCCGTGCAATGGCACTTTTGCGGTCTTCACCATGCGCTATCAACTTACCTATCATGGAATCATAATACGGCGGGACTTTGTAGCCGTTGTAGATATGGGTTTCGCAACGTATGCCTGGGCCACCGGGCATGTGGAATTGGTCGATAGTGCCTGGGCAGGGCATAAAAGTCCGTGGATCCTCCGCATTCAAGCGGCACTCGATGGCATGTCCGGTAAACCTTACTTGCTCTTGCGTGAGGGACAAAGGTAAACCTGCGGCAATGCGGAGTTGCTCCTTAACAATATCAAAGCCGGTAATCATCTCAGTAACTGGGTGCTCAACTTGCACGCGGGTATTCATCTCAATGAAGAAGAACTGACCCTTCTCATACAGGAACTCGAACGTGCCGGCACCCAAATAGCCAATATCAATACAGGCCTTAGCACAGCGTTCACCAATCAGCTTGCGCTGTTCTTCGGTAATACCTGGCGCTGGCGCTTCTTCCACGACTTTCTGGTGGCGGCGCTGCATGGAGCAATCGCGTTCGCCCAAATGTATCGCATTGCCGTGGGAATCCGCCATCACTTGGAATTCGATATGGCGCGGATCTTCCAGGAATTTCTCCATGTACACCGTGCTATTGTTGAACGCGGTTCCCGCTTCCGCTTTGGTCATGGCGATAGCGTTGATGAGCGCGGCTTCGGTATGGACGGTACGCATACCACGACCGCCACCACCACCCGCTGCTTTGATGATGACCGGATAACCGATTTCATGTGCCAGTTTGAGGTTTTTCTTGGCATTATCACCGAGCGGATCGTTATTGCCTGGCACACAAGGAATGCCTGCTGCCAACATGGCATTTTTGGCGGAAATTTTGTCGCCCATCAACCGTATCGTATCAGCATTAGGTCCGATAAACACAAAGCCGCTTTGTTTTACTTTTTCGGAAAAATCGGCATTTTCTGATAAAAATCCATAACCTGGATGAATGGCTTCCGCGTCCGTTACTTCCGCTGCACTGATAATAGCGGGAATATTCAGGTAACTGTCAATGGATGCCGCAGGGCCTATGCAAACGGATTCATCAGCCAAGCGGACATGCTTTAAGTCCCTGTCAGCCTCGGAATGGACGGCAACAACCTTGATTCCCAGCTCTCTACAGGCACGCAATATACGCAGTGCAATTTCGCCACGGTTGGCGATAACTATCTTATCGAACATGATTTCCCGTCCAGATGTTATTCAATGATGAATAAGGGTTGACCATATTCGACAGGTTCAGCATTTTCCACCAAAATCTTGGTGACCGTGCCGCTTTTGTCCGCTTCGATCTGATTAAGAATCTTCATGGCTTCGATAATGCACAGGGTATCCCCTAATTTCACCGAATGGCCGACCTCTACAAAATGCTTTGTACCAGGCGAAGCAGACCGGTAAAAAGTCCCCACCATAGGCGATTTGACGATGTGTCCTGTTATTGCCTCTTCTGCTGGGGCTATTGTCACAGCCGCAACCTGACTCACTGGCGCGTGAACCTGAGCAGGTGCATAAGCGACTGGCGTAGGTGCGGCAGAATAACGGCTGATACGAATAGCTTCTTCGCCTTCCTTAATCTCCAGCTCGGCTATGCCCGATTCCTCTAAAAGTTCGATCAATTTTTTTATTTTTCTAATGTCCATCGGTTTTATTTCTCGTGTTTGTTGTTTTTTAATAAGATTATGTGTTGATGGGCGGCTTGTAAAGCCAGCTCGTAGCCAATTGCACCCAGCCCACAAATAACGCCAACTGCTATATCGGAAAGATAAGAGTGGTGTCTAAATGGCTCACGGGCGTATATGTTTGATAAATGTACTTCAATAAATGGGATTCGAGTTGCCAATAAGGCATCACGAATGGCAATACTGGTGTGGGTAAATGCCGCCGGATTGATAATGATGAAGTCAACTTGGGTGTGGTAGGCCTGATGTATCAGGTCTACCATTTCATGTTCGGCGTTATTTTGATGAAAATGTAGCTGATGGTTTAATTCTGCTGCCATTTGCCCTAAGCTTTGCCTGATGTCGGTTAATGTTTTATTACCATAAAGAGTAGGCTCGCGCAGACCTAATAAATTAAGATTGGGGCCGTTTAATACGGTAATTGTCGCCATGACCACACTACTGTCGGGTTAAAATGAATTTTAGCGGCTAATTGTGCCTACGTTCACGGATTTTGTCCAGATTTGAGCGCATATTTGGACAAATCAACTAAGCAAATAAGCAATCTCTGTCGAATTAAGTCGCAAGATGAACCTTAGCTTATGATTAAATTAGCTATTTTGTTATCTACTGCGAAAAAATGCAAAACTATAACAAGCTTTAGCCCTAACAAGGTGTGCCTTGCACCATAATGGACAGCTAATTTCATTTTAAGTCAATATGTTATAGATTTCATACTAAGGATTTTATTTACTCGCCAATCAGGGTAGTATTGTCACAACGTCATCTCTTGGAAAAAACATGCCTCACAGAAACTTCAAAAAAAGCAAACCCACCCCAACTATTTGCACACTCCCAGACTTAGGGATGGAAAAGCAGCACCTAATGGCTGATTTTCAGCGCTATTACGGTCACAGGCTCGGTCGGGATGAAAATTGTAAATCCCTGCATTATGCTTACGAAGCCTTATCATTAGCGATTAGCGACCGCTTGATAGAACGCTGGAAAAAAACCTACAACGCCTATAAAGAACAAGACTGCAAACGCGCCAATTATTTGTCCATGGAATTCCTGATGGGGCGTACGCTGAGTAATGCCATGATTAACTTAGGGTTAACGGATGTTGCCACAAAAGCCATGTATGAGCTAGGGTTGGAAATGGAAGAACTTATCGACAGCGAATTCGATGCGGGTCTGGGTAACGGCGGCTTAGGCCGTCTCGCCGCGTGCTTTATCGACAGTTGTGCCACCTTGCAGTTACCTGTTACCGGTTACGGCTTACGTTATGAATACGGTATGTTTTCACAGCTAATCATCAATGGCGAACAGGTAGAAAAGCCCGATCATTGGCTGCGGAACGGCAATATCTGGGAAATCGAACGCTTTGAATACAAACAAACCATTAAATTTGGTGGTCATACTGAAACGCATATTGATGAACGTGGTCAAAAACGGGTTTGTTGGGTTGATACCCACGACGTACTGGCAGTGCCTTACGACACGCCCATTCCCGGATACCAAAACGGCACGGTCAACACCTTGCGTTTATGGAAAGCTACGGCAACCGAAGAGTTTAATTTGCAGGAGTTCAATGAAGGCGATTATGCCGAAGCTGTCGCCGCGAAAAATAGCGCCGAAAACATCACGATGGTGTTGTATCCCAATGATGCCAGCGAAAACGGCAAGGTTTTACGTTTAAAGCAGCAATATCTATTAGCATCTGCAAGCTTACAGGATGTGCTGTCAATCTGGGTTGGGCGGCATGGCAATGACTTTACCGATTTCGCCGCAAAAAACTGCTTTCAGCTTAACGACACGCATCCCAGTATTTCGGTAGCCGAGCTGATGCGCCTACTCATGGACATACATGGACTGGATTGGGATCAAGCATGGGCAATCACCCGAAACACCATGGCTTATACCAACCACACCCTATTGCCGGAAGCCTTGGAGCGTTGGTCGGTCAACCTGTTCAAGCAGTTATTGCCACGGCTGCTAGAAATCATTTTTGAAATCAATGCTCATTTCCTTGCTGAAGTTTCCGCTCACTGGCCTGGCGACAAAGACCGTCTGGCTCGAATGTCATTGATTGAAGAAGGCTCCGAACAACAAGTCAGGATGGCATATCTGGCGATAGTCGGGAGCTATTCGGTTAACGGCGTTGCCGAATTGCATTCAAAGCTATTGCAGCAAGGGCTGTTCCACGATTTCTACGAATTGTGGCCGCAAAAATTCAATAACAAGACCAATGGTGTTACCCCAAGGCGTTGGCTGGCTTCGTGCAACCCTGAATTGGCTACTTTAATCACCGAAACCATCGGCGATGGCTGGCTGACCGACTTATCTTTGTTAAAAAACCTTGCACCTTATGCTGATGATAAGGCTTTCCGCAAGTGCTGGCAGCAAATTAAGCAAAGCGCAAAACAAAAGCTGGTTGAACTTAAGAAACAGGAACACGATGTTGACTTAGATGTTAACGCCTTGTTTGATATTCAGGTCAAACGCATCCATGAATACAAGCGCCAACTGCTGAATGTACTGCATGTCATCCATCTTTACGACCGCATTAAGCGCGGCGACACCGAAAACTGGACGAATCGTTGTGTGTTGATCGGCGGCAAGGCCGCGCCAGGTTATTTCATGGCGAAAAAAATCATCAAATTGATCAATAACGTCGGCAGTGTCATCAATAACGACCCCGATGTAGGCGACAGGCTTAAGCTGATTTTTCTCCCAAATTACCGCGTTTCGGCGATGGAAATCATCTGCCCAGGTGCTGACCTATCGGAGCAAATCTCAACTGCCGGCAAAGAAGCTTCCGGCACCGGCAACATGAAATTCATGATGAACGGTGCGCTCACCATAGGCACGCTGGACGGTGCTAACATCGAGATTCGCGAAGAGGTCGGTGACGAGAATTTCTTCCTGTTCGGTTTGACCGAAGAACAGGTTGAGGCCAGCCGCAACCATTACGATCCGGTAGCAATAATTGAGCAAGATGAAGACCTTAAGCGCGTGATGAACCTGCTCGAATGGGCGCATTTTAACCAGTTTGAGCCTGGTATTTTTGATGCATTAATTGGATCAATGAAAAGCCCACACGACCCCTGGCTAACCATCGCCGATTTCCGCAGCTTTATAGATGCACAAAAACGCGTCGAAACCGCTTATCAAGACACCGAACGTTGGACTAGAATGAGTATCCTCAACTGCGCCGCCAGTGGTAAATTCTCCACTGACCGAACAATTACCGAATACAACAATGAGATTTGGAAACTGACACCTGTCAAAGTTGATAAATAATTTATAACGCCGAGAACGCTTCAGAGCCAAGCCAGGTAATACTTGGCTCTGAAGTTAATACACTATGAGTAAAATCAATTTGTTAAGTGTTCCATTAATGCTGAACAACTCTTGGCAAAGTCTTCGCTTCGGCTATCCAAGCGGTCACTTGGCTTAATGACGGCGTGGTTTTCGCCAGATGTTTTTCGTCATTGATTTGCGCCATCGCTTTTTGGAGATTTTCGGCATTGCGTTGTGCCAATTCGGGTACGGTGTCTACGCCTGCGGCTTCCAAGAGTTCCGAGAATTGTCCGGCAACACCCTTGATGCGGAACAAGTCAGCGTGATTTACCCAGGTCAAGATCAATTTGGAACTAATGCCTGTCTGTGTAGACAGTTCGTCACGACCTTTGACCGTTGCACCGGATTCAAGTAGTTTTTCTACCGTGTTAATACCAGCAGCCTTAATCTTCTCGGCATATTGCGAACCGATGCCTTCAATATCTTCAATTTGTGCCATTAGCACCTCCTAATTTGGTAAGATGTTGGTTCAAATAGCCTGAATGGTCGCTCCATTCTGCTACGACCAATATTAACATCAGTTTAGCCGCTAAGTCGCCATAAAATGAATTCAGCCACTTGATGTAAACCATCCTAGAGTAAATAGGGATTAGCGTTTTTATCGCATTCAAGCTACTTTATCCAGTAAATTACCGATCAGTTAAAGCCAATAAATCATGACCATAACAGCAGAAGCATTATTTTCAGCAGCAAAAAACGTAATTCCCGGCGGGGTCAATTCACCCGTCCGTTCTTTTAGTGGCGTTGGCGGCACGCCGGTATTCATCGACCATGCCCAAGGCGCTTATATCTACGACAGCACGGGCAAGCGCTATATTGACTACGTAGGCTCATGGGGACCAATGATCTTGGGTCATGCCCATCCCGAAGTGATTGCGGCAGTTAAAACCGCCGCCGAAAAAGGCTTAAGTTTCGGCGCACCCACGGAAATTGAAACCCTGTTGGCTCAAAAGGTTTGCGAGTTAGTGCCGTCGATCAATCTCGTCCGTATGGTCAGTTCTGGCACGGAAGCCACGATGAGCGCGATTCGCTTGGCGCGTGGTTACACCGGGCGGGATAAAATCGTCAAATTTGAAGGTTGCTATCACGGACATTCTGATTCCTTGCTGGTGAAAGCCGGGTCTGGCGCGTTAACGCTAGGCGTACCGAGTTCACCTGGCGTTTCTGCTTCCGTCGCGGAAAGCACGATTACACTCACTTACAATGATTGCGATGAGGTAATAAAGGTATTTGCCGAAATAGGCGAACAAATCGCCTGTATCATCGTTGAACCCGTGGCTGGCAACATGAATTGCGTACCACCAGCCCCTGGATTTCTTCAAACCCTGCGGGAAATTTGCGACGAATACCATAGCGTATTGATTTTTGACGAGGTCATGACTGGATTTCGCGTGTCATTGTCCGGCTCACAAGGGCTTTATGGCATCAAGCCCGATTTGACTACGCTCGGTAAAGTCCTGGGTGGTGGAATGCCGGTCGGGGCGTTTGGCGGACAACGTAAAATAATGGAATATCTCGCACCTTTAGGTCCGGTTTACCAAGCCGGAACGCTTTCTGGCAATCCCGTCGCAATGGCGGCTGGACTGAAAACACTGGAATTGATTACCGCGCCCGGTTTTTATGAGGCACTAACCGCAAAAACCGAAAAACTCACGTCTGGTTTGAAAGAACGCGCTAATAAGGCTGGAATTGCGTTCACCACTAATAGCGTGGGCGGCATGTTCGGCCTGTTTTTCAGTAATGAAGAAAAGATCAGCAGCTTTGCCCAAGTGATGGCTTGCGATCAGGTCTTATTCAAACGCTTTTTTCATGCGATGTTGGCAGAAGGCGTTTATCTCGCACCTTCCGCATTCGAGGCAGGATTTGTCTCAGCCGCGCATTCTGATGAAGACCTGGAACAAACGCTGGCGATTGCCGAAAAAGTGTTTTCCCAGTTAACGTAAAAAGGATCAGTTCGATTGACCATCACGGAGTTCATTAACAACCTGCCACCCTGGATAATCGCACTCGTCGGCATAATCGTCGGCGCAGTGCTGATGCGGCTTTTCAGCCACAAAGATAAGGTCATCATCCAGCAACTGTCGATCAATATTGCCGTTTCCGAAGAAAAAATCAAATATCTGCAAAATGCAGAATCCGAATTGAAGCTGTATCAACAACTGTTGACAACTGCCAAAACCAAAAACGCGGAGCTGCAAACCCGTAGTGCGGAACAGGAAAAAAGTGCTTACGAAAAATTAAAATTATTACAAGATGCTGAAATCCAGCTAAAAACACAGTTTGAAAATCTGGCGGGCAAGATTTTTGAAGACCGCAGCAAGCAGTTTGCCGAGCAAAATAAAACCAGCCTCGATCATATCGTCACACCACTTAGGGAGCAACTGGGCGAATTCAAGCAACGGATCGAGACCGTTTACGACAACGAAAACAAAGACAGGATTACGCTTCGAGAGGAAATCGTCTCACTGCGACGCGATACCGCCAAAATGAACCAGGAAGCACTAAACCTCACCCGCGCCCTGAAAGGCGACAAAAAAACCCAAGGCAATTGGGGTGAGATGATCCTGGAAAAAGTGCTGGAGCGCTCAGGACTACGCAAAGGCATTGAATACGAAACCCAGGGCGCATTCCGCGACGAGGATAACCGCTTGTTTAAGCCCGATGTCATCATCCATTTGCCCGACAACAAGGATGTCATTATCGACTCCAAAGTCTCGTTATTGGCTTATGAACGCTATTGTTCAGCCGAAGACGACCAAGAACGCTTGATCGCATTAAGGCAACATACCGCCGCAGTGCGAGACCACATTAAAAGCCTGAGCGACAAGGATTATTCCGGCTTGCATGGCATCAAATCGCTGGATTTTGTACTGTTGTTCATACCGATAGAATCCGCTTTTGTCGCCGCATTCCAAGCCGATGAACGCTTATTTACCGATGCGTTCGAACATAAAATCATCGTCGTCACGCCAACAACCTTGCTGGCAACCTTACGAACGATTGAAAATATCTGGCGTTACGAACGGCAAAATGAAAACGCCAGAGCAATCGCCGAAAAAGCCGGCATCGTTTACGACAAGATACGCGGATTTGTGGAAGAACTCGACAAGCTGGGCAAACAACTCAGCACTGTCCATACCACTTATGATGGTGTGATGAACAAGCTGACCCAAGGCAACGGCAACCTTATCCGCCAAGCCAGCAGCTTTGTGGATTTGGGCGTAAAAGTGAAGAAATCCTTCCCTAAAAGCATCAGCGATAGAGCAGGAATTGAGACGGATGAAGAATAAACCATACTGAGATGTGTTCGCTTATTTTCCCACTTCCATAACAATAGTATATTCGTGGTCAGCGGAACTGGTTTCCAGCACCTTATGCCCATTAATCCGACACCAAGCAGGGATGTCCTGCATCACGCCAGGATCGGTGCAGATGACTTCCAGTTGGTCGCCGGGTTGCAGTTGTTTGACTTTATCCTGGGTGCGAATCACGGGCAACGGACATAACAAACGCCGCGCATTCAGCACTTCGCGGATCATATTAGCCATTCCTTCGGCATTTCACCTATCGCTAGGGGTTTGACCTGAATTGTCCGTTCCGAACCGTCTTTCTCCATGATCGCCATATCGACCTGTTCCGCATCACGACCTTGTCCGTAACGGGCGACAATGCTGGCGGCTAGATATAAGTCTTCGGCGGAAGGTGAGCCATCCAGCAACGTCAATGGCCCAGTATGGCTGGTACAGTACATACTGACGTAGTCCCGTTTGTAACCTTGCATAAAGCGACCTTCACCTTCTTCCCTGGCGACTATCAGTTTAAAATGCGGCTTGGGGCGGATGTGCCTGCCAACTTTTAACAGCATGACATCATCCAGTTCGTAATCCCTGCTGTCCCGTGCTTTCCACAGATCGACCAGCTTTGCCGAATAGCTTTTATCGGTGAGAAAGCAGCACCCTCCCGCTGGTTGGGAATACTCATCATAACCGAATTTTTTAGCCATGCTGATTTGCGGTTTGCGGGAACGTCCTGTTATGGAATGCAACTTTTCTCGATCAATCCAGCCTTCCCTTTCGGGCAGTGTTGCAGGTAAGTTAAGCGCACACAGGGGACGTAACAGCAAATCGTCAGCGCCCGATTGCTCGGATATGATGGGCATAGTCCATTTACGCTGGGACATCGGCCTTTGTCCGATGACTTCACCCGTGATAATGAAATCAAAATTGTTTTCGACAATCCACTGCTTGGCCTTACCCACCATAAAAATCTTGCAATCCAGGCACGGGTTCATGTTCGCGCCGTAGCCGTGCTTGGGATTAATCAGGACTTTCTTATATTCTTCAATGACATCGACGATGTGCAACTTGATACCTAATTGCTCGGCAACCCACAAAGAATTATTGCGTTTCGGTTTAGCTTTATCCTTTTCACGAATGGCATGGGTATGGCCTTCCACACAGAATCCGGTGAAAAAGTTGATGCCTTCTACGTGAATGCCTTGCTCCATGATGGTTTTCGCCGCCAGCATGGAATCGAGGCCGCCAGAGATGAGGGCGATGGCTTTGCGTTGTTGGTTCATTGATTAAATTGCGTAGGGTGCGCTCGGCGCACCTTTCAAGGGTAAATGATGTACAAAAAGTATTTTATGTGGCTATCCATTTAAAAAATTAAGTTCTGGAAAGAATTTTGTAAATACCTCATTATTTGGAATAGTATTTATTAATTCCTTCATAAACTCATATTTTTTATCCTTTTTACCTTCAGATTCAGCAAATTTATTAAATACCTCTGAGCCATCTACATAGTCGATGATATCAAAAGGTGAAGTTCCGTTTTCCAGGGCAATTTGGACTGGTTTAATAGAAGGCTTTGACCTTACATTTATACCGTTTATGAAAATTTTAAGCTGACTATCCCAATCTTGATTTTTATATAAGTTGAGACCTTTGCACAAACAGCAGAAACTCCGGCTGACTGGTCAAAAGCCGATTTTTTTGAATTGGCATTCACCTTAATGGGCGGTATTCGGCTGAAATACGCATTTATCTCGCCATTTTTCATAAACCCTTGGCTATTTTTCGCGGTT
>NZ_CBAROL010000029.1:0-30720 GCF_964779595.1 Methyloglobulus sp. | reverse complement strand
TGGTTATATGTACATTATAAAAACAAAATGGTTTGCAACAAGTACGAGGAAGCTGGTAATGAAAAGCTACTAATAATTCAGCGTGTATATGATTTAGTAGCGAGTTCAAATGTACACTGGGATATTTTAGAAAAAGAATTAGACACAACTAGAATGAGTGGGATCACGTGGCCGAGTGCTTTATATACAGCAATTAAGCAAAATAAAAAATAATAAGGTTGAGCCTGTAGGTCACCGCGTACGGTGGATAAAAAACGCCCGCCGTAGAATGAAAATCACCAACTTGGCGCATGACGCATTCGCTTATGCGCCCTACAATATCCATAAACTACCTTGACTCATAAAATACCAACCTTCAAAACATGACCAACGAATACAACGCCTCTGCCATTGAAGTCCTGACCGGACTGGAACCCGTCCGCAAACGCCCGGGGATGTACACCGACACCACACGCCCCAACCACTTGGTGCAGGAGGTGGTGGATAACAGCGTGGACGAGGCCATTGCAGGCCATGCCAGCACGATTGAAGTCGTGTTGTTTAAGGACGGCGGGGTGAAGGTGATTGACAACGGGCGTGGGATGCCGGTGGATAACCATCCTACCCATAATATTCCCGGCGTGGAAGTCATCATGACCCATTTGCATTCGGGCGGTAAGTTTTCCAACAAGAATTACCAATTTTCCGGCGGCTTGCACGGCGTGGGCATTTCCGTGGTGAATGCCTTGTCGCAAAAGCTGGAAGTGGAGGTCAAGCGTAACGGCAAGGTTTACCACATGGCCTTTGCCGACGGTGACAAGAAGTCGAACTTGAAGGAGATCGGCACGGTAGGACGGAACAACACCGGCACCACAGTGACGTTCTGGCCGAACGAGAAATATTTCGATTCCAATAAGGTCTCAGTCATAAAGCTCAAGCATGTCTTGCGTGCCAAGGCGGTGCTGTGCCCAGGTTTGAAGATAAGCCTTAAGGTCGAACATCCTGAGGAAGAGGAAGTTTGGTTTTACGAAGATGGCTTAAAAGAATACCTGCTGGACAGCGTCGGCGACATCGAGTTTTATCCTGACCCGCCGTTCATGGGCAATATGACTGGCAATCACGAAGCCGTCGAATGGGGTATTGTTTGGGCGGCGGAAAACCCGCCTGAAATGTTAGCCGAAAGCTATGTCAATCTCGTGCCCACCGTACAAGGCGGAACGCACGTTAACGGCTTACGTGCAGGCTTGACCGAAGCCATGCGCGAGTTCTGCGAAATCCGAAACTTGTTGCCGCGCGGCATTAAGGTTGCGCCGGAAGATGTCTGGGAAAATTGCCATTACGTGTTGTCGGTTAAGCTGGAAGATCCGCAGTTTTCCGGTCAAACCAAAGAGCGTTTGAGTTCGCGCGAATGTGTCGCCTTCGTATCCGGCGTAGCCAAAGACGGTTTCAGCTTGTGGTTGAACCAGCACCCAATGGAAGGCGAAAAAATCGCCGAAATCATCATCGCCAGTGCCAACAAACGCTTGAAAGCGAGCAAGGCGATCATCCGAAAACGCATCACATCAGGCCCTGCGCTACCAGGAAAATTGGCGGATTGCACCGCACAAGATTTAAACCGTACCGAATTGTTCCTGGTAGAAGGGGATTCTGCCGGTGGCTCCGCCAAGCAAGCGCGGGAACGCGACTTCCAGGCCATCATGCCCTTGCGCGGCAAGATATTGAACACTTGGGAGGTTGAGTCAAACCAAGTTATGGCATCGCAGGAAGTTCACGATATTGCCGTGGCGTTGGGGGTCGATCCCGGTTCTAATGACTTACAAAATCTGCGCTACGGCAAAGTGTGCATTCTTGCCGATGCCGATTCCGACGGCAGCCATATCGCAACATTGATTTGCGCGTTGTTTTACCAGCACTTTAATGCACTGGTTTCAGCAGGTCATGTTTATGTCGCCATGCCGCCGTTGTATCGGATTGATGTCGGCAAACGGGTGTTTTATGCCTTAGATGAAGCCGAAAGGCTAGGTGTTCTCGACCGCATCAAGGCGGAAAAAATCAAAGGTGCAATTTCGGTGCAGCGCTTCAAAGGCTTGGGTGAGATGAATCCTTCCCAGCTTAGGGAGACAACGATGAACCCAGATACAAGACGATTAGTGCAGTTAACCATCGAAAAAACTGACGATACGCGCAGCCAGCTTGATTTGCTGCTGGCAAAAAAACGAGCTCCAGATAGAAAGGTCTGGCTGGAAACCAAAGGAAATTTGGCTGATGTTGTTTAAGTGCTTAATGGTTTATGTCAATAGCACCTGTAATGACTATAAAATGCTAGCTATTATCCGGTAAACTAGCATCTTGTTTGTGCCTCCAAATACTCATGTCATGTCTCAAAATTTTGCGTTAGATCGTGATTATGCCTACGAATCCTTGAAGATTCCGCCCAATTCCATTCAAGCCGAGCAGGCGGTTTTGGGCGGCTTGATGCTGGATAATCAAACCTGGGATTCAGTTTCCGATAAAGTGATTGAAACTGACTTTTATCGTAGGGATCACCAGTTGATATTTCGCACCATAGAAAAACTGGCGGATCAACAGATACCATTCGACGTGATTACCATATCAGAAACCCTGGAAGCGACCAGCGAACTGGAAGCTGTGGGCGGATTGTCCTATTTGGGCATGTTGGCAAAAGATACGCCCAGTGCCGCTAATATCGTTAACTATGCCAATATTGTTAGGGATAGATCGGTGCTTCGGCAATTGATTCATGTCGGTACGGAAATATCCGATTCAGCCTTTAACACTGAAGGGCGCGACACCGCTGATCTTTTAGAAAACGCAGAACGCGAAGTATTTAAAATTGCCGAACAACGCCAACGAGGGCAGGGCGGTTTTATCGGAATTAAATCGTTACTGGCTAGGGCGGTTGATAAAATTGAAATGCTGTTTGAACAGGGCAGCAATATCACTGGTGCGGCGACCGGATTTACTGATCTGGATGAGTTGACATCAGGATTACAACCCGCTGATTTAATTATCGTCGCGGGTCGCCCGTCTATGGGAAAAACCGCCATTGCCATGAACATAGCGGAAAATGTCGCCATCAAAGGCGGCAAACCTGTTGCCGTGTTCAGTATGGAAATGCCGGGCGATGCGCTTGCCATGCGGATGATGTCATCCCTGGGGCGTATCGACCAACATAAAGTCAGAACAGGGAAGCTGGAAGACCACGAGTGGCCTAGGTTGACTTCAGCGATCAGTTTGTTGGGCGAAACTAAACTGTTTATCGACGACACGCCTGCGCTAACACCAACGGAAGTGCGTTCAAGAGCAAGGCGGTTAACGCGGGAACACGGGCAATTAGGCTTGATTGTGCTGGATTATTTACAACTTATGCAATCGCCTAGCAGCGGCGACAACCGGGTGCAACAAATTTCCGATATATCAAGGGGTTTGAAAGCATTAGCCAAGGAGCTGAATGTGCCGGTCGTGGCCTTGTCTCAGTTGAACCGTAATCTTGAACAACGTCCCAACAAGCGGCCTATGATGTCCGATTTGCGGGAATCGGGTGCGATTGAGCAGGATGCTGATTTGATCGTGTTTGTCTATCGTGATGAAGTCTACAATGAAGACAGTCCAGACAAAGGCATTGCCGAGATTATTGTCGGCAAGCAACGTAACGGCCCCTTAGGGACGGTGCGCTTAACCTTTCTGGGGCAATACACCCGATTTGAGAATTATGCGGGAAATTCCTATAGCACTGGGGATTATGAATAGCTTCGTAGATGTGCAAGCCTAGGTTTGTACGCCAATACTTAATCCCTTCACAATTTCTACCGCGAAATCCTCTTGCAGTTGGTATTCCCATAGCTTTTACCCATAGACCATGATTCGCCGTCAATTTTTGCAGACATTAGGCTTGATGGGAATTGCACCAGGACTCGCTTCCTGTTTTTCTTCCATTCCTGATACGCTTTATCCTTCATCGGATTTCGGTAATGTCACGTTGCTGCATATTACCGATTGTCATGCCCAGTTGCTGCCGATTTATTACCGAGAGCCTTCGGTTAATATTGGCGTGGGCAGTTCATATAAGCAAGTTCCGCATTTGACAGGACATGACTTCCTGGATTTTTTCGGCATCAAAGCGGGTACAAAAGAAGCGTACGCTTTTACCCATTTGGATTTTACCGAAGCAGCTGCAGTCTATGGCAAGATGGGCGGATTCGCGCATTTGACGACTTTGATTAAACAAATCAAGCAAACAAGTTCGCATGGCAATGTTTTGTTACTCGATGGCGGTGATACCTGGCAGGGATCGGCGACTTCGTTATGGACGCAAGGTGCAGATATGCTGGCGGTTTGCAATCTGTTAGGTGTGGATGTGATGACCGGACACTGGGAGTTCACCTACGGAAGCAAGCAAGTTTTAGAAAATATCAAGCGTTTTAACGGTAACTTTATCGCCCAAAACGTGTCACTCACTGAGGAAGCGCAGTTTGCTTCCGGTGCAGAATCGAATTCGGTTTTTAAGCCCTATATCATCAAGGAATTCAACAATGCCCGTATCGCCATCATTGGGCAAGCTTATCCGTATACGCCAATAGCAAACCCAAAACACTTGATTCCCGATTGGCAGTTCGGCATACAAGAACAGCGTTTGCAACAAATGATTAATGACATCAAACAGCAAAAAAGTGCCGATGTGATTATTCTGCTCTCTCATAATGGTATGGATATTGATCTGAAATTGGCTAGCAGGGTTTCCGGCATCGATGTCATTTTAGGTGGGCATACCCATGATGCTATTCCTCGACCAATCTGGGTGCAAAATAACAATAGCAAAACTTGCGTGACCAATGCTGGAAGCCACGGTAAGTTTCTGGCGGTGCTGGATTTGGACATACGCCAAAACCGATTACGCGATTTGCGTTATCGCTTATTGCCGGTATTTTCCAACCTGCTTGAGCCGGATGCAGAAATGCAAGACTTAATCACTACGCTAAGAAACCCTTATTTAGCGAAATTACAGCAGCCTTTAGCCGTAGCCGATAAGCTTTTGTATCGGCGGGATACCTATAAAGGGACATTCGATCAGTTAATTGTGGATGCTCAATTATCAATAAATGATAGCCAGATTGCGTTATCACCGGGTTTTCGTTGGGGTACAACATTATTGCCTGGACAGCCAATTACCTACGAGGAAGTGATGAATCATACGGCAATCACTTATCCAAACACCTCGCGACGACTGTTGTCTGGCGGCGAAATAAAAGCCATCCTGGAGGATTCTGCGGATAATTTGTTCAATAAAGACCCTTATTATCAACAAGGTGGCGATATGGTGAGAATAGGGGGCATGAGCTTTCATTGCCAACCCAATGCAGAATTAGGGCAAAGAATCAGCCAAATACGATTAGGTAATGGCACTCTTCTAAGTGCAAATAAATTGTATCCTGTATCCAGTTGGGCATCGGTCAATCAAATAGCCCAAGGAAGACCAATGGCTGATGTGTTGGTGGATTATTTGAAACAGCAGTAATAAATTGATAAAAGGCAATCTGAGGAAGACACCTTTGTTTGACTTCCTGTTATTCGTAAAATAAATTGAGTGTTAGAGAAATTCGGCTAGACATCAAAAACGTAAGATTATGCACACAACATTGATACAAATGTCTTTGCTTATGGCTGGCGGCATCGTTTGGCGTATCGTTAAACCGATGGGGTTAGGTGCAGAGCAAACCCGCACAGTGCTGACCACTGTGGTTTATTATTTCTTCTTGCCAGCTATGGTTTTGGAGGTGTTATGGACTGCGGATATTGGTGTACATTCTCTGCAATATACGATTTTGGCAGTCAGCAGTGTCCTGTTTGGCATGGGTGGTTTTTGGTTGATTGACAAACTATTGAAGCTGGAACACCGATGTTTGGGGGCGATGATTTTGGCATCAGGATTTCCTAATACGACTTATCTGGGTTTGCCAGTGCTAGAGCAAACATTCGGTAGTTGGGCGCGTTCTGTGGTTATCCAGCTTGATCTGTTTGCGGTTTCACCCTTATTGTTTACCTTTGGCATCATCATGGTGCGGCATTACGGTACAGAACCTTCTAGCATTCGCCAGCCGGTATGGTCATTTCTGAATGCGCCGCCATTTTGGGCGGCAGGTATTGCGGTGCTATTAAACCTGAATAGTGTGCCAGCTCCTATCTGGCTCACTGGCACATTAAAGTTATTATCAGGAGCAGTAGTGCCATTAATGTTATTTTCATTGGGATTGGCACTCAGTTGGCAAGCCGTAAGAGTGCGGAACATCCCTTATATTGCTCCCGTCGTGGTTATCAAAATGATCCTAATGCCATTATTTGCAATCTTGCTGGTCGATCACTTGACGATGGCGAATAATTACAAAGCTGCCGCCGTGCTGGATCTTGCCATGCCCAGCATGGTGTTGGGCATTGTGTTATGTGATCGCTATAAGTTGGATAGCTCCTTATACGCAATGGCCGTTACCGTGACTACGGCACTTAGCTTAGTTACCTTGCCGTTATGGTATCAAATTTTGATGACGAGATTTTAACGATGAATCCAACCTTTGAAACATTTTCCCAAGGCGAAGAAATCGTCACCGGACAAGTTGTCGATACCAATGCGGCTTGGTTGTCACAACAAGCGGTAGCATTGGGCTTTAGAGTTACCCGTCATACCGCCGTCGGCGATAAGCTGGAGGATTTGGTGCAGCTATTGTTAGACATCGCAAACCGCGCCGATTGCTGTATTAGCACAGGCGGATTAGGCCCAACCAGCGATGATTTGACAGCTGAAGCCGTCGCCAAAGCCTTTAACCTGCCTTTAGTATTCGACGAGATTGCCTTCAGCCAGATTGAGCAGTTTTTTGGTAACAGAAACCGAGCCATGCCAGAATGCAACCGCAAGCAAGCCATGTTGCCGCAAGGCTCGATTCGTCTGGATAACCGTACAGGTACAGCTCCTGGCTTTGCGTTGCAACAAGGGCGGTGCTGGTTTGCTTTTGTGCCGGGTGTGCCGTCCGAAATGCGGAATATGTTTTTGGATCATATCCAACCGATGTTATCAAACCGGTTTACCTTACTACCCAGCCAATTGATAACAATCAAAACCATTGGTATAGGTGAATCAGACCTGCAAGAGCGCATCAACAAGATTGCAATCCCGACCCAAGTTCAACTCGGTTTTCGTGCTGAACTGGGCGAAGTGCAAACCAAACTGCTATTCCCGAACGATTATCCACAAGCACAGCAGGAAAGGTTAACAAATGAAATCGCCCATGCTATAGGCGATGCTGTGTACGCGATTGAAGGTTTAAAGCATCAATCACACGACCATCAAACAGTTGATCTCATCTCAGTAATAGACCAGTTGATGATAACTCAAGGCCATACGCTTGCCGTTGTGGAAACCATCAGCCAAGGCTTGCTGGCTGCGAAATTGGTCGGGGTATCTTGGCTGATCAGTGCTAACTACCAGCAATCTATAGGGAAGTTAACGCAACGGCTTGAAATTAGCAATAATCACAATGACATGATGGCAACTGCCAAAGCAATAGCCGATGCGGTACAAAAAAGTACCGATGCAGATATGATTTTAATCCAGCTCACTTCCGCAGGGTATCATTCAAATCCACATGGTATCGAGTCAATAACCGTGACTAATACCTTGTTTGTTAAAGGAGAAGTTAACTATACCGTCCGAATCCTTACTGGTGACATCAAGCGCAAACAGCATCAAGCAGCATTATCTGCTCTCGATTTATTGCGGCGATATTTGCAATGCAAAGGCTTAATTTAGCACGTAGAGTACACATCGCGTACCCTACGCCTCTAAAATCCTCAATACAACTGCAAACAATCCAAGCATCAGACAAAAAGCACAACCAGTGTTTCAGGTATAATGCCTGTTGAATTTATCTTTACTAACTTACCCAATGCCCTTATTACGTCTATCAAACATCGCCATCGCTTATGGCACGCACGCTTTACTCAACAAAGAAAACTTCCAGTTAGACATCGGCGAAAGGGTAGGGCTGTTAGGGCGTAACGGCGAAGGCAAATCCACCTTGATGAAGATCATCGCTGGCAACGTGCTTCCCGATGGCGGCGAAATATGGCGCGAACCGGAATTAAAATTGGCATGGCTAGAACAAGCGCCAGAGTTGCCGGATGAAGCGACTATCTATGATGCCGTCGCCAGTGGCTTAGGTGAACTGGGCGACGTGATTGCACGTTATCATGCCCTGTCGTTGACGATGGATTATCACGACAACAAAGCCTTGCAGGAATTGGGTGACCTACAGCACAAGCTGGAAGCACTGAATGGCTGGCATTTCAACACCAAAATAGAAGCCACACTTAGCAAGTTGAACTTGCCTGGTGAATTAAAAATCAAGGACTTATCTGGCGGGTGGAAACGCCGTGTTGCGCTGGCGAAGGCGTTGGTCATCGAACCGCAAGTATTGTTACTGGACGAACCTACCAACCATCTCGATTTTGAAAGCATTGCCTGGCTGGAAGAACAGTTGCTAAATTTCGCTGGCGCTGTGCTGTTTGTTACCCATGACCGTGCATTTTTACAAAAACTGGCAACCCGGATTGTCGATCTGGATCGCGGCTATTTGGTGTCCTGGCAAGGCACTTATGACGATTATCTAAGACGCAAAGCGGCAGCGTTAGAAGACGAAGCTAACCAAAATGCCGAATTCGACAAGAAACTGGCGCAGGAAGAAGTGTGGATCAGGCAGGGCGTAAAAGCCCGCCGCACCCGCAACGAAGGCAGGGTAAGGGCGCTGGAAGCCTTACGAAAAGAACGGGCGCAACGCCGACTCCAGCAAGGCACGAGCAAGCTGGGTTTAACCAGTGCCGAAGCATCTGGTAAAAAAGTTATTGAAGTCAAAGATATAGGCTTTAGCTATCCTGAGAGGCAAATCATCAAAAATTTCTCTACGCTAATTCAACGTGGTGACAAAATCGGCCTGATTGGCGCAAATGGCGCGGGTAAAACCACCCTGCTCAAGCTATTGCTCAAGCAGTTAGAACCCGATAGCGGCGCGGTAGAGCATGGCACACGCCTGGAAATCGCCTATTTCGACCAATTGCGCGACCAGCTTGATCCTGACATGACGGTTGCCGATACGGTCGGCAATGGCAGTGACTTTATCGAAATTGCCGGTAACAAACGCCATGTTATGTCGTATCTCTCCGATTTCCTGTTTGCGCCAGCACGCTCACGTTCGCCCGTCAAAAGCCTGTCCGGTGGTGAAAAAAATCGCTTGCTACTGGCGCGATTGTTCACTAAACCCGCTAACTTTCTGGTGATGGACGAGCCAACCAACGATCTCGATCTGGAAACGCTGGAATTGCTTGAAGAAAAGCTGGTTGACTACAGCGGAACGCTATTATTAGTCAGCCATGATCGGGCGTTCTTAGATAACGTCGTCACCAGTGTGTTTGTGTTGGATGGTTCTGGCAGTGTGGAAGAGTTTGTCGGCGGCTATAGTGATTGGCAAAGTCAGAAACTAGCCGCAGCAAAAGCCGACATAGCTAAGAAAAACCAAGACAGCAAAAAGAAACTGGACTTAGGTGTCGAAAACCCAAACGTACCGAAAAATCCGGTCAAAAAAAAGCTCAGTTTTAAAGAGCAGCAAGAGCTAAACAACATGCCTGAACTGATCGCCCAGCTTGAAGCCCAACAAATTGAATTGAATAAAAAAATCAGTTCCGCAGATTTTTATAAAAACGACCAAACCATAATTGCAGACACCTTAGCCGATCTGCAAGCCGCCGATGCCAAACTGGAACAAGCTTTCCAACGCTGGGATGAGCTTGAAAGCCTGCAATCAGCATGATTGGGGATAAAAGGCATTGCAACTTTAAGCTTTCTGGCTTATCCTTCCCCGCCTTGCTTACGTCCAACAAGTAGCGGTTTAAGCTATAATTTTTTGATGGACTTGTGGCTTCATGCCTGTGATTGAGTGCAAACCTAGGTTTGCTCCTCAGCACTATCAATTAAGATACAGATATTACCTGCTACAGTCCCTAAGCACTGGCAAGCAGTCAAAGCAATACCGGAGAGATGGCCGAGTGGTCGAAGGCGCACGCCTGGAAAGTGTGTATACGGCAACGTATCGAGGGTTCGAACCCCTCTCTCTCCGCCACTTAACTTATTGATTAATAATGTAAATAATTTATTATAAACCCAAAAATCAGAAAATTGGCGGTAAAATTGGCTGTGGATTTGGGTGTATAGAGGGTGGTTTAGATTTTATTCGCACTGCTGGAGTGCAAATCTAGGTTTGCACTCTGGCATTCGCTGTTTATAAGGAATCAAAAAACATGTTTTTTGACTCCGTATTTTTTAATTGTGGACAGTGACGCTCAAGTTTAGGAACGAGCAAAATCGCTTAAGCATCATTTTTAGGGAAGTCTGCTAGGCTTACTTCAAGAAAATTAACCTTTTATGATGAAGCATGAGCCTATACCAACGCCTTAAAAACGTCCGCAGCGAAGAGGATGTCAAAGATATTTACATCAAAGCACTGGGCTTAAAAAGCTACACCAAAGGGCTGATTGACATCCGCACTGATGAAATCTGGTTTGAAGCGAAAGACACCGGCAAGCATTCCAGTTACGCCATGTTCACGCAATTACTGCATTACGTGCAAGATGGCCTGAACAAAGGCGAACAAATCCCGCCGTTTTTAGCGGTCATTGATACCGAAAAAGCCGCGCTCATGAAAACGGCTGACGTACTGCCGTTCCTCGCCAAAAAAACCGTAAAATGGGGCAAGTCCGCCAGCCAATACCCTAAAGAAGCCTTGGACGAAGTGTCTGCCCACATCGGCACGCACTTTGTGTCGTTCAAGATTGCCACGCATGAAGACGAATTCATCAGCACCGTCAAAGAGGCGATTAAATCCGGCGACATCATCCGCACCCAGATTACGCCCGACAACCTCAAACAGGTGTTCGACAAATGGGTGGTGATGATAGGGCGCGAAATCAACGGCGTAGCGGAAGAAAACTACGCGCTACTGTTTTTTGCCGACATCATGCACGATGGCACGGTGTCTACCCACGCCAACTTACCCGCTGAATTGCTGCACAAAAATAACGCCCCCGTGTTCAGTTTGGGTGGCAAAATCTACCAATTGGGCAACAAAGAAGGCTATCGCCAATTTTGGGCGATTTACCACAAACCGCCCAAAGCCGAATACCGAAACTATCTGCTCGAACGCCGCGACAGCTTGATTCCGCTGGATGAACGCAGTTTTAAAGGCGCGTATTACACGCCGCTCGCCGTGGTCGATAAAGCCTACGACAAACTCACTGAAACACTGGGCAATAACTGGCAAAAGAATTACATCGTTTGGGACATGTGCTGTGGCGTGGGCAACCTGGAAGTCAAGCACAGCAACCCGCGCAACATCTACATGAGCACCCTGGATGAAGCCGATGTGGACGTGATGAAAGCCACTAAAACCTGTGTGGCGGCGCAGCGTTTTCAATACGATTATTTGAATGACGACATCACCGATGACGGCAACATTGATTACAGCCTGACCAACAAAGTGCCAGAAGGCTTGCGTAAAGCCATTGCTGAGGGTAAGAAGATTTTGGTGTTGATTAATCCGCCGTATGCAGAGGCGGCAAATTCCCAAGGAAACGAAGGCAAAACAGACGTAGCAACCACAAAAATCGGTTTGCTAATGAATAATGAAGATTACGGCTACGCGGCGCGTGAATTATTTGTGCAGTTCATGGCTAGAATTGCAAAAGAAATACCAAACGCAACATTGGCAATGTTTAGCACATTGAAATACGTCAATGCGCCAAACTTTGAAAAATTTAGACAAGTTTGGAGTGCGCTGTACTCAGGCGGTTTTATTGTTCACAGCAAATCATTTGACGGATTAAAAGGCAATTTTCCAATCGGATTTTTGGTTTGGGCAACAAATCAAAACGCCAAAGAAAAAACCGCCATTTCAGAAATCACAACGGAAGTGTTAGACAAAAAAGCGCAAGCTATTGGCGAAAAAAATTTTTACAATCTACCAAACATAAGTTTTTTAAGCGAATGGATGCCGCGAATAAAAAAAGACGATATTGACGCTATTCCGTTAATAAACGCCGTAACACCTATTACGAAAGTAAATCACGTTAGAAATACCCAATGGTCGAAAAATGCCATAGCGCACTTTTTCTGCAATGGGAACGACTTACAAAATGCAGGCACAATGACGGCGATATTTTCATCAGTTCATTCAATCGGTCACGCTGGGGGCTATTTCATTACTCCTGAAAACCTTTGGCAAGCCGCTGTCATATTTTCTGTACGTCGTCTTATCAAACCTACGTGGATTAACGACCGTGATCAATTCTTGCAACCCAATCAGCCGTTATCCGATGAATTCAAAACCGATTGCCTAATCTGGATGCTATTTAACGGCAGCAACCTAACCGCCAGTGCCGACGACCTCGAATGGAACGGCAAGAAATGGAGCATCGTCAACCACTTCATCCCCTACACCGAGGTGGAAGTCAACGCGCCAGACCGTTTTGAATCCGACTTTATGGTGCAATACCTGGCGGCGTTGCAAGCCAAACAGGAGGAGTGCGTAGACACGTCTACGCAAGCAGCGGCTACGCACGCTGCACGCGGCGACTTGTCGCCGCACTCCAGCATCTCCCTAGAAGCACAGGCGGTCTTGGATGCCGGACGAGTGTTATGGCAAGCGTATTTTGCCGAAACCGACGTGCGTAGCGTACGCGATGAATTGAAGTTGAACCGCCCCGATGTGGGTTGGTATCAAATCCGCAATGCACTCAAAGCGCGTAATGCCAGCGGCGATAACGTAGCCATTGATTTCAAGCCGTTTGAAACGGCATACAAAATCTTGGGCGACAAACTGCAACCACAAGTGTTTGAGTTGGGGTTTTTGCGGGTTTAATTAGGGGGGAATAAAAAAACATGTTTTTTTACTCCGGTTTTTTGCTCCGAGTTGTTACTTTATGTTTTTACGTCACTTAACTGCTTAAAATGCTCAAAAAACATCAGCATAATCCAGCGCATTTATTTGTTGATAATTGCCCTTATTTTATTACGGGCAGTATTTATCAAAAGCGGGCTTTGCTTCAATCCAATACCATCAAAGATTATCTGTTAGCCACTATTCGGCAATGTTTTGAGGAAAAAGCTTGGCTGTTAAATGACTGGGTTATTCTCGACGATCATTATCACCTGCTGGGAATCAGCAAAAACGGGGAGGATTTAAGCGGTATCATTGGCAAAATACACATGCTTTCAGCTAGGTTTATCCGTTCCCAGCTTCAGGCGGAAAAACCGATTTGGTGGAATTATTGGGATTATTGTCCAAGAGATGAGCGGGATTATTTTATCAGGCTGAATTATTTGTTTAATAATCCTGTCAAGCACGGCTATGTGGCTGATTTAAAAAACTATCCCTATTCAAGTTTTCACAGCGTGTTAAAAAAGCAGGGGCGCGAATTTTTAGCGCAACAGTTTAAGGAATATCCTGAATATAAAAATTTATGTTTGGAGGAAGATGGGGAGTGAAAAAACATGTTTTTTCACTCCGAAAAATAAACAGAAATTACTAGCTATATCAGTTCTTTACGTAGCAAATCCAAGCCAAGCATAAAATTTAACGCATAAGGTTTGGGGTGCTAATTATGTCGCTGGAATTTAGCGACATTCTGTTTTAATGCCGAACGTGGACGATTCTGGACTGGCGGGGCGGCAGGGATAGTGGCATCTGGCTCGAAACCAGCCAATGTCTCGCGCGGTAGCGCTTGACGGATCAGTCTTTCGATACCCGTTAGCATTTGTTTTTCGTCAATACTGACCAAGGAAACAGCTTGCCCCGTGGCTCCGGCGCGCCCCGTGCGACCAATGCGATGGACATAATCCTCGGCGATATTGGGCAGGTCGAAGTTAACGACTTGCGGCAGTTGTTCGATGTCCAGACCACGAGAAGCAATGTCGGTTGCTACTAATACCCGTATTTCACCGTTCTTGAAATCCGCCAACGCCCGTGTTCGTGCGCCCTGGCTTTTATTGCCGTGGATGGCGGCGGCGGTTATGCCGTCTTGCTCCAGCTTGGCGGCAACTCGGTTTGCGCCGTGTTTGGTGCGGGTGAACACCAATACCTGCTCCCAACCGTGATGACGGACTAAATGGCTGAGTAATTCAGGCTTACGTTTTTGATCGACCGGATGTACCCATTGTTTGACGGTATTGGCAGCGGCATTGCGCGGACTGACTTCAATGAATTCAGGGTCATGCAATAAATCTTGTCCCAGGCTGCGGATTTCGTTAGAAAACGTCGCCGAGAACATCAATGTCTGCCGACGTTTAGGTAGCAATGCCATGATTTTGCGGATGTCGCGGATAAAACCCATGTCCAGCATTCGGTCGGCTTCGTCCAGCACCAGTATTTCGAGTTGCGAAAACTTGACTGCATTCTGGCTGTACAAGTCCATTAATCGCCCTGGTGTAGCGACCAACACATCAACACCGCGACGTAATGCCATCATTTGTGGATTAATCGAAACGCCGCCGAAGACGACCGCAGAGCGCAATGGCAAATGCTTGCCATAGATGACAACGCTTTCGCCGACTTGCGCCGCTAATTCGCGTGTTGGGGTTAATACCAGGGCGCGGATGGCATTGGCTTGTACCTTATCGCCTGTGGATAACCGTTGCAATAACGGCAAGGTAAAACCCGCAGTTTTGCCAGTGCCGGTTTGAGCCGCCGCCATCAGATCTCGACCAGATAATACCGCCGGAATTGCTTGTAATTGGATAGGGGTTGGGATTGTGTAACCTTGTCCGCTAACGGCGCGTAAAAGGGGTTCGGACAAGCCGAGAGTAGAAAATGTCATTGATTTATAAGCTCAGAAAACCGCTGTAAGCTCCAGATTTCTACGCACCACTGGTGGGTTAGATACTTGGAGAAACGTGTAGCGGGGGAAAGACTTTCAAATTTCAGCCTAAACGACCGAAATACCAGTTAAAAACTGGAGAAAACTTGCGGGCTGAGGATTTTGATAGGATATGAATCTTGGCAGATGGAACAAGTTTGGTTAACTTTTTACAACTTAAACCTAAATTACTGATTCTATTATCACACTTATGGCATTAAAGGTCAATTGGATTCCGAAATACGGGGTATATCGGCACTAAATTAGTGATACGGATGGTTCTTAGCCGGATTGCACTTAATTTCACAGGCTTGTGATCTTCCTTATTCAGCGAAGTTAAGAGACGGTGCTTTGTCTTCGGGATCGAGAATCTGATTTAAACGATAAATCTATAAAAGCAGTTTAATACCCTCCGTCTTTTGCCATAATAGCGGTTTAGAATTGAATAATTGCTACTACGCAACGCCTGATGCAGCCTAAATTTATCCACTTAAGACTCCACACTGAATTTTCCCTGGTTGACGGCATAGTCAAAATAAAACCGTTGGTCAAACGGCTGGCAGGTTTGAACATGCCAGCGGTGGCGGTGACCGACCATGCCAACCTGTTTGCCCTGGTCAAGTTTTATAAGGCAGCGATGGGACAAGGGATTAAGCCCATTGCGGGTTCCGATGTACTGATTTTTAATCCAGAAGAACCTGCCGCGCCTCATCGCTTGACCTTGCTGGTTAAAGATCGCACGGGCTACATCACCTTGATGGAATTGCTTTCCAAGGCGTATCAGGAAGGCCAGCATCAAGGTGTGCCGATGCTGAGGCCAGAGTGGTTGGAAGCTAATCATAACGGTTTGATTGCGCTTTCCGGTGCGATGCAGGGCGACATCGGCAAGGCCTTATTGGCTGAAAACACCGATTTGGCAACGCAGTTGGCGCAGCAATGGGCCGGTTTGTTCGGGCAAAGTTTTTACCTGGAACTCCAGCGCGTCGGCAAGCCGGAGGAAGAACGCTATATTGCTGCTGCTGTCGATTTGGCAATCGCAACTGACTTGCCGGTGGTGGCGACTAACGATGTCCGTTTCCTGCATCAAGCGGATTTTGCTGCCCATGAAGTGCGGGTTTGCATCAACCAAGGCCGGGTGGTGGATGATACCAGACGACCCAAGGATTACACCGACCAGCAATACCTGCGTAGCACGGAAGAGATGTTGGCGTTATTTGCCGATATTCCAGAAGCCTTGCAGAATACCGTGGAAATTGCCAAGCGTTGTAACCTGGACCTGACGTTAGGCGAGAACTTCTTGCCGGATTTTCCAGTTCCGCAAGGAATGACTTTGGCTGAACTGATGTCCAATGCCGCCAAAAAAGGTTTGGACGAACGTTTGGCGCTTTATCCGGCAATCGGGGGCGGGACACCGGAGGAAAACCGACAAGTTTACGACCAACGCCTGCAAGATGAATTACTTATGATTAGCCAGATGGGTTTCCCTGGTTATTTCATGATCGTGGCGGACTTCATCCAATGGGCAAAAAGCAATGGTATTCCCGTTGGGCCAGGACGGGGTTCTGGGGCGGGTTCGCTGGTCGCTTATGCCTTGAAAATTACCGACCTGGACCCGATTGAATTCGACCTGCTGTTTGAGCGGTTTTTGAATCCCGAACGGGTAAGCATGCCTGACTTTGATATTGACTTCTGCATGGACAGGCGCGATGAGGTGATCGATTACGTGGCCCGCCATTATGGCCGCGATCACGTCGCCCAAATTATCACTTATGGCTCAATGGCGGCAAAGGCCGTTATCCGCGATGTGGGCAGGGTGCTGGGATTCCCTTACGGTTTTGTGGACAGCCTTGCCAAGCTGGTTCCTTTTGAAATCGGCATGACGCTGGATAAGGCGCTGGAAGACAGCGCCGAGCTTAAGCAACAATACGATAACGAGGAAGAGGTCAAAAACCTCATCGACATGGCCTTGTCGCTGGAAGGCACGGCACGGAATGCCGGTAAACACGCGGGCGGCGTGGTGATTTCGCCGACCAAACTGACCGACTTTACGCCGCTTTACTGCGAGCAAGGTGGCGGCAACTTGGTGACCCAGTTCGATAAGGACGATGTGGAAGCCGTTGGCTTGGTCAAGTTCGACTTCTTAGGCCTGCGTACCTTGACCATCATCGACTGGACCTTGCCGATTATCAATCAGCAACGGCAACAAGCAGGTGAGCCGCCGATTGACATCAACAGCATTCCCAGGAATGATCCGGCAACCTACGAGCTATTGAAAAAAGGCCAGACCACGGCTGTATTCCAGTTGGAATCACGGGGCATGAAGGAGCTAATCAAAAAACTCAAGCCCGATTGTTTTGACGACATTATCGCGCTGGTGGCCTTGTTCCGACCGGGGCCGTTGGAATCCGGCATGGTCGATGACTACATCCGGGTTAAGCACGGCGCGAAAGCCGAGTACGCCCATCCCTTGTTGGTGCCAATATTAAAGCCGACCAATGGCGTTATCCTGTACCAAGAACAGGTCATGCAAATCGCCCGTGAATTGGCAAGCTACACTCTGGGCGGTGCCGATATGCTGCGCCGCGCCATGGGTAAGAAAAAGCCGGAGGAGATGGCAAAACAGCGCGAGACCTTTACTATCGGAGCCGTCGCCAACCAAGTCGAAGAAAAAATCGCCACCTACGTGTTCGACTTGATGGAGAAATTCGCCGGCTACGGTTTCAACAAATCGCACTCTGCCGCGTATGCGCTGGTCGCTTATCAAACCGCTTGGCTAAAAACGCATTATCCGGCGGCGTTCATGTCGGCGGTGTTGTCGTCCGATATGGACAATACCGACAAGGTCGTCACGCTGATTGAAGAATGCAGGCAGATGAAACTGGAGATTTGTCCACCGGACATCAATGTGTCCAACTTCCGGTTTACAGTGAACGACAGGGAGCACATCGTTTACGGTTTGGGCGCGATTAAGGGGGTGGGAGAATCGGCTATCGAAGAAATCCTCAAGGAGCGGTCAGAACAGGGGAAATTCCTTGGGCTTTACGACTTGTGCAAACGGGTGGATTTACGCAAAGTCAACCGCCGCGTGCTTGAAGCCTTATGCCGGGCGGGGGCATTTGACGTGTTTGACCCTAACCGTGCCGCGCACTTGGCTGAACTGCCGACGATAGTGCGGGTGGGCGAACAACACGGGAAAATGGCGGAAACCGGGCAGG
The DNA here is from genome assembly GCF_964779595.1 of Methyloglobulus sp. Lineage (NCBI taxonomy): Bacteria > Pseudomonadati > Pseudomonadota > Gammaproteobacteria > Methylococcales > Methylococcaceae > Methyloglobulus > Methyloglobulus sp. Next base: position 12,559 of record NZ_CBAROL010000029.1, on the reverse strand, counting down.
ACGATTTGTTCGGTTTGTCGTCGTCCACCCAAGAAGGTATTGCCGATAATACGGAAACTTACTCGACAATAGCCGAACCCTGGTCTGAACAAGAACGGTTGGTGGGCGAAAAACAGACTTTGGGATTGTACCTGACAGGTCACCCAATCGCCCAATATGAAGCCGAGATCAGGCAATTTACCAACGGTACAATAGCCCATTTGTTGTCCGAAGTGGAACGCTCAAAAGGCAGGATGGAAGCGCGCGTTGCGGGTTTGGTCGTCGAAATCCGAACCCGCCAAACCAAGCAAGGCAAAACGATGGGTTTCGCAACAATAGATGACCGTACGGGTCGCTTAGAAATCGCTGCGTTCGGTGACAAATACGAGACGTATCGCAGCATTTTTTCAAAAGATACCTTATTGGTCGCCGAAGGTGCGTTGGCGATTGACGATTTTTCCGGCAATCTCAGGTTAAACGTCGAAACGCTTTACAACATGGAGCAAGCCAGAGAGCAATATGCAAGGAGTTTGAAGATGAACTGGGTAGTTGGCGAGCAGGATTCGGAGTCTCAAGAATTCATTTCTGGGTTGCAAGCTTCATTGCAACCGTTTAAAGGCGGAACTTGTCCAGTCGGCATCAGTTACACCTCTCTGGAGGCGACTACAAGTTTGCAGTTAGGCGATGATTGGCGCGTACATCCAACAGATGAATTATTGGGTAGGTTAAAACGCTTGCCTGGGGTTGTAGATGTTGAGGTTAAGTATCGGTAACTCTGTAAAGAAAGTGTCAGAATTTCACGCGACGAATATTTTTTTACGGTCGATAGCATGGTTTGTTACAACTGAGTTTTTGGCTACTACCCCGATAAAGCCTTGACTTGAAGAATATAAAAATCTCTGTGTACGCTTTCATCAGGGTTTCCTGAACGTGATTGAATGGTTTAGATTTAACGATAACGGGTTGATTCCGTTTGTGATAAAACGTTAACTCATCGAATGGTAAGGCTTTGGCTAGAGTTGGCTTGTTCTGACTACTTTAGTTAAGCACAAGAAATCGTACTATCGTCTGTTGTAATATCATAAGCATTCGACGATAATAGGTGGTCTTGAGCCAGTACGGTTGAGAATTATGATGGTGATCGTGTTGGTCCTCCCGCAACGATACGCTGTAAACCCCGCCAGGCCCGGAAGGGAGCAACGGTAGCAGCAGATTCGTGTGCTGGGATGTGGCTGGCACGGTCGCCGCCCATTAAGCCATAACCACGAGCCTGCAATGAATTATCAGGTTCTCGCCAGAAAGTGGCGGCCCTCAAATTTCACCGAAGTTGTTGGTCAAGACCATGTAGTCAAATCGTTGATGAACGCTTTGCAACATGACCGCTTGCACCACGCTTATTTGTTTACCGGCACCCGTGGCGTTGGTAAGACGACTATAGCCAGGATTCTGGCAAAAGCCATCAATTGCGAAAATCTCCAAGAATTTAATCCGTGCGGTTTGTGTGATGTTTGCCGAGCTTTGGACGAAGGCCGATTCATGGATTTGATCGAAGTCGATGCCGCCTCCCGCACCAAAGTCGAAGATACCCGTGACTTACTCGACAATGCCCAGTATGCACCTAATTTCGGACGTTACAAAGTCTATCTGATCGACGAAGTCCACATGCTGTCAGGGCATAGTTTCAATGCCTTGCTCAAGACGCTGGAAGAACCCCCGCCGCATGTGAAGTTCTTGTTGGCAACCACAGACCCGCAGAAAATCCCCGTTACCGTATTATCCCGTTGTCTGCAATTCAATCTCAAACGGTTGTTGCCAGGGCAGATTTTCACCCAAATGGGCGACATCCTCAAACAAGAGCAGATTGAATCCGAACCGCTAGCCTTGCAACTGTTAGCAAGAGCCGCCGATGGCAGTATGCGCGACGGCTTGAGCTTGCTGGATCAAGCGATTGTTTATGGTGCTGGCAAAGTTACTGCTGACGATGTTAACACTATGTTAGGCACTGTTGGGCAGCATCCCGTTGAAAATATACTAATAGCGTTGGCTGATGCAGATGCACAGGCTATTCTTAACAAGGTAGATGAAATCGCCAACATACATGCAGATTTCAGCGCGATACTACAGCAGATTTTGCAGGTTTTACACCGCATTGCCTTGGTGCAGCAGTTGCCTAACGGCATCGAACATGAGTTTGATAAGGCGATGATTACGACCTTATCGCAACGGTTCACGCCGGAGGATGTGCAGCTTTATTACCAAATCGCTTTGGTCGGACAAAAAGACTTGGATTTGGCACCTGATTCCCGTATGGGTTTTGAAATGGTCATGCTGCGTATGCTGGTGTTTAAGCCAGTTTCGGTAGAATCCACGCCAGTAAAAACGAAGCAAGTACCGCTACCCAGTTCAATTCCGAAGCCACAATCGGCAATAAATGTTGAACAGATCAATCCATCGGAACACGTTGCAGAAAAAGTTATCCAACTCTATTCAAGTAATGTTAGTCCTGCTAATCATAGTTGGACTGATATGATTGAAATCATGAGGTTGGAGAGTTTTACCAAGGAGTTAGCCAATAACTGTGTGTTGGAACACATTGATGACGAAATCTGTAAATTGCATTTGGATGCCAGTCATCAACAATTATTGACCTCCAGCCGAGAAAAAAAATTACAACAAGCGTTACAAGATTATCGAGGTGCGCCATTAAAACTGGTAATCAAAATAGAACAGGCACAGCTTGAAACACCTGCGGTACAATTCGCCAAAGATCAAGAAGACAGACAACAAGCAGCAGTTGATGCCATTAATTCAGATGCTAATGTCTTGGCATTAAAAGAACATTTTGGTGCCAGGATAATGCCCGGCACCATAGAGCCGATATAACAAGGTGGAGATAATAATATGAAAAATGCACTGGGCAACATTATGCAACAAGCCCAAAAAATGCAGGAAGATTTAAAAAAAGCCCAACAAGAGCTGGAAATGATGCAAGTGACTGGTGAATCGGGAGGTGGTTTGGTTTCGATAGTTATGACTGGGAAACGTGAAGCCAGGAAAGTGACAATTGATCCGTCGTTAGTTGGCGAAGATAAAGACATGCTGGAAGATATGGTGGCTGCGGCAATTAACGATGCTGTCAACAAAGTCGGCAAAATGAAAAAAGAAAAAATGTCCGAAATTACCGCCGGACTGCCAATTCCGCCCGGATTCCAAATGCCCTTTTAATAATATGCCAAAAAAAAAGACATGCTGAAAAAAGGCTTGCTCGGACAGTTAACGCAAACTTTATGTTGCCTGCCAGGTGTAGGCCCTAAGACTGCCCAGCGCATGTCCTTTCATTTGTTGCAACGGGATCGCAACGGCGCAAAAATACTGGCTGAAACCTTAATTGAAGCCTTGGCAAAAATTGGACATTGCCAAGTCTGCCGCACCCTATCAGAACAAAATATCTGCCAGATTTGTGCGGATAAAGCCAGGGACAGCAGCTTGATTTGTATCGTTGAAAGCCCCGCCGATGTTTGGATTATTGACCAAGCCACCGTTTTTAAAGGCCATTATTTTGTCCTACATGGTCGGTTATCACCATTGGATGGCATAGGTCCTGACGAGCTTGGTCTTGACGTGTTGGAACAACGGATGTCAGTAGGGACAATCAAAGAGCTTATTCTCGCCACCAATTCAACCGTGGAAGGTGAAGCCACCGCATATTTTATTGGCGAGTTGGCAAGAAAGCACCAAGTCCAAGCCAGCCGGATCGCCCACGGTGTGCCGATGGGGGGGGAGCTAGAATTCATAGATAGCGGCACTTTGGCTCATGCGTTTAATGGGCGTAATGTGTTAGGTTGAGAACGGTTATTTTGGCTGCTGATGGGTTAATTTGAGAGCAAAAATGGCACGAAAGAAAACAAATAATGATTTGCCCTCTTTTGATCAACTTATTGTTCCAACAGTTAAGGCAATTCAAGAGCTGGGTGGCTCAGGTTCAATTGAAGAAATTAATAGCAAGGCCTATGTTATTGCTGAAATTTCCGATGAAATACTACAAATTTCACATGGCGAAGACGGTACAGTTAGTGAAGTTGACTATCGGCTCGCTTGGAGCAGAACTTACCTTAAAAAATTTGGCTTGCTTGAAAATTCGTCACGGGGTATTTGGGCTTTATCGAAGGCGGATATTGATGTAACTAAGCTCGACCATGTTGAAATTGTTAAAACTGTCAGAGACCAAAACAAATCTACACAATCACCAAAAATAACCGCCTCAGAAAAAATTGAACAGGAAGTCACTGCGGAAGTTGATAACACTGAGGAATGGAAAGAAAAACTGCTCAATGTGCTTTATGAGATAACACCCGCAGCATTTGAAAGACTTGCACAACGGATATTGAGAGAAAGCGGTTTCTTCCAAGTTGAAGTAACTGGAAAAGCGGGTGACGGTGGAATTGATGGAAAAGGAATTGTTAGGGTAAATGGCCTTTTAAGTTTCCATGTTGTCTTTCAATGCAAGCGTTATAAAGGTTCTGTAACACCCAGCCAAATAAGGGATTTTAGGGGCGCAATGCAAGGTCGGGCAGACAAAGGGCTTTTTATAACAACCGGAACATTCACAAGGGAAGCCATTAAAGAAGCAACCAGAGATGGTGCGCCACCTATTGACTTAATAGATGGTGAAACGCTTTGTGAGAAATTGAAAGAATTAAGGCTCGGTGTAGAAACAAAATTAATCGAGTCAGTTGAAATAAGAGACGATTGGTTTAAGGGGTTGTAAAATGGAGGAAAATGTATGACTGATTGCCTATTTTGCAAAATGGTTGCCGGAAACATTGAGCCGGATGTCGTATTTGAAAATGACCATATCCTCGCGTTCAGGGACATCAACCCGCAAGCACCCGTCCACATCCTCGTTATACCCAAGCGCCATATCACAACCTTAAATGACCTCGATGATGCCCAACTGGGTGGGAAAATCCTACAGGTGGCAACTACTTTAGCCAAGCAACAAGGTATTGCAGAGGAAGGTTACCGCACGGTATTCAATTGCAACAGTCATGGTGGCCAGGCCGTCTACCATCTGCATTTACATCTTTTGGGCGGTCGCCAAATGGCTTGGCCTCCAGGCTAGGTAATCATTCACTGGGCAAAACCATATCACCGTGAAGGTACGTCGAATCAACAAAGATAAAACAAAGAATATGCGGCACACCTTTGAACATCGATGCCAAAAACCAATTCCTCTTAGCGCTTTTTTAATTAGGCAAGCTAAGTATTTATTATCCGCTTTCTTACTGCTAGCCTTTGGTCTAGGTATCGGTGTAATCGGTTATCATGAATTTGAATCTATGAGCTGGCTGGATTCATTTCTCAATGCATCCATGATTCTGGGTGGCATGGGTCCGGTTGATGTGCTTCATACCCAGGCGGGTAAGTTATTTGCAGGCTTGTATGCGCTGTTTTCTGGTTTAATGTTTTTGGTGGCAGCAGGGCTTTTCTTTAGTCCGTTGGTGCATCGCTTACTGCATAAATTCCACTTTGAGGCTGATGGCAATGGAAACGATACCAAATAGTTTTACTAAAGACTTATAGTTCAGTAATCTATGTTGTCGAAATCTCTATCCTAGAGATGAAAACTTTGCAGTTTTTGTTCCTCCTAAAATACGGCGGCAAATTATTTTAAGATTCGCTATCCCTTGAGACATCAATAAATCCATGTATACCCCGTTTGGATTTAACTGCCAGCCAGTCTTTCAGATACCTTAATTCATCGGTTTCTTCCAAGTCATCCAGCGGTTGTTTGTTTTTTAGTAAACGAAATGCCGAGGCAAGTACATTGTAACGAACGCCAGTAATTCCAGCTCGCCGCAAACCTACCGTATTCAACTTATAGTGTTTAGCATAATGGCCGCCTATTAAGGTAAAGGGAATAACATCCATACTTAACCCCGTCGTGCCTTGCACGATCGCATAAGAACCAACCCGGCAAAATTGATGCGCCACCACGCCACCACCCATAAAGACCTTATCACCCACTTCTACAAAGCCGCCGATAGCGACATTGTTAGCAAAGATAGTACTATCGCCAATAATGCAATCGTGGGCTACGTGGCTATTATTCATAAAAAAACAGTCCGAGCCGATGCGCGTTTCGCAGTTTTCCTTGGCGGAGCGATGCGCGGTGAAGCCTTCCCGAAATACATTATTGTCGCCAATAATTAACCAGCTTACCGTTTCCGCCTTAAAGCTGGTGTCTTGTGGCAAATCGCCTAAGACCACATGCGGATGTAACACATTGCCTGTTCCCATTTTTACATAAGGCTGGACTACCGCATGTGCGCCTATCTGGCAGCCGTCACCAATTCCAACATCATTTTCCAGCACGGCAAAAGGCCCAACGATGATGTTGTCGCCCAGTTTTGCATTCGGGGCAATATAAGCGGTAGGGTGGATTTGTTGCGGCATGTTCTTGTTATCCTCGTGGATGATATTTGGTATGCAATTCTTTTAGCCGTTCGCGGGCAATATGGGTATAAATTTGTGTCGTCGATAAGTCCGAATGCCCTAACAACAACTGCACAACCCGCAAATCCGCGCCATGGTTTAATAAATGGGTGGCGAAGGCGTGACGTAAGGTGTGCGGCGATAGGGTTTTACTAATGCCCGCTTTCTTGGCGTGGCGCTTAATGATATGCCAGAACGCCTGCCGAGTCATGCTGTCCGCTCGGTTAGTGACGAAAACATAAGAGCATTGCCGCTCACCCAACAGGTTTTTTCTGGTTTCGTTAAGATAGTTTTCCAGCCAACTCATCGCTTCTTCACCGACGGGCACCAGCCGTTCTTTATTGCCCTTGCCGACAATCCTGACCACGCCTTGCCGTAAGCTAACCTGATCCAGTGTTAAATTAACCAGCTCTGATACCCTTAGTCCGGTTGCATACAACATTTCTAGCATGGTTTTATCGCGAAATCCCAAGGTATGGGCGGTTTCAGGCGCATTTAGGAGTAACTCCACATCTTCTTCCGTTAATGAGCTAGGTAACGGCCTGCCGATATGGGGGGATTCTATCAGCGCAGTCGGGTCAATGGTGATGTTATTTTCTCGAATGTAATAGCCGTAAAAGCGTCGTAAACTAGATAAAATGCGGGCGGAGGAACGGCTGCCGATACCTTCTTGATAACGGTTGGCAAGAAAGCTGGAGAGCACGCCTGTGTTAACGTCGAGCAACGATTTGTCTTTTAACCAAAGGGCAAAAATCCTAAGATCACTACCATAAGCGGAAAGGGTGTTTTCACTCAAGCCCTGTTCTACCCACACGGCATCCAGGAACTGATCGATTAATGCGGAGTTTTGCACGTTGCAGGAGTGTCCTAATATTTAATTTGTTTAAGCTATACAATTTAGTCCCTTCACCCTTGAGGGACGACTGCCAAGGATGGCGGAAGTGCGGTAGCAGGTATGGAATCTGCGCCGCTAAGGCTAGGATGAGGGGATTTTAAAATCATTTTTTATTCATATTCCCCTCACCCCAACCCTCTCCCTCAAGGAGAGGGGGACTGCTTTGTTATATTGGCGGCATCAGTTTCGTAAGCCAGTAACCTTTCTTTAATTTGCATATATTCGCCGTGACGATGACCGCTGTATCCGCCCATGCCGTTAACCGCAACCACGCGATGACAGGGGATAAGCAATGTATAAGGATTGGTGCGGCAAGCATTGCCGACCGCACGGGCGGCAGAGCCGATTTTTTTTGCCAAGCCGGAATAGGTCAAAGTTTCACCCAAAGGGATTTTCAACAATTCCGCCCAGACTTTATTTTGATGCGCCGTTCCTTGTTTTAACAATTTCACATTGACGGTTTGCTTCGGCTCAGGCCAGAAATCGACAGCGTGGTTGTCATTATTCATTGCTGCATCAGTAACTTGTGAAAAATCCCATTCGATGTTGGTAATCACATCTTGCCGACGATGGATTTTAATGGTGCAGACGGGCGTATGCAGCCTTTCGACTACTTCTACACCTTCGCAATTGTCTACCCAGGTGATGTTAATTGGCATACGTTACCTCCAAATCAAAAGTACAAAGTAGCGTGCGTTTTACGCACCAGTTTTGGTGCATATAATGCTCCCTATCTCGTTACAGATCTTTTTCAGGTATGGTTTGGATAACAGTTAAATTTTTTGCTTTTTGTAATATGTTTTCTATTTCTTTAACACTGTAGCCCTCCAAATGAATAACTTCATTTTCTTTGGTTTGAAGTATTATTTTTCTTGAGCTTTTATTTTTTAACCATTGAACAAGTACAGTTGCAAGTGCAGGGATCACTGATGCCCCACCTAGAGCTTTTATAATTTCTATTGTCTCGCTTGCGTTAACAACTGTACCTGGTGGGAAAAGGTTTTTTTCATAAAACTCAATATTGTTTTCTTTCAACATTTCGGCAAAACTTGACTTACTGTGTTTGGATACGTATGCACTAATTGAATTCATTATATTCCTACACTTTATTACCTGAAATTAGTAGCATTATCGATTGGCTTGAACAACCAATTGTTTAAAATCACTTTCCTTGATAATTCGAATATTAAAACCTTTTGCTATAAGCTGCTCTGCTTTCAAGTGTTTCGAACTCTTATCTTTGCCGGCTAATTTAGTTACATCCTGATCACCAACAACCAATAAAGTCGTTTTTTTGGTAACACTCGGATCAACGGTACATCCAATACGAACAGCAAGATCAGCGGCATCCCGACGAGGAATTTCTAATGCCCCTGTAAAAACCAAAATTTCTCCATACATTTCTCCTTCAGGATTACCATCTCTGTTGACGGTTAATCCGCTAGGATTTATTGGTTGGGACGTTTTTTTAAGCCAAGCATTAGTATCTAGCCCTGATTTGTTTATTGCTGCAATCAGAACTTGACCAGATGCTTTAGCATCTTCTAATGCATCATGATGTTTAAACTCGTAACCAATGATTTTACAAACATTCGCTAAACCGTATCCGCTCCAAGCACATTCTTCCCATGTACGACGCGCTACTCTTGCTGAATCGAGCCAAGTAGTTTCAATTGGAATAAGAGAATATTTTGCAAACGCTCGTTCGATTGATACCCGATCAAAATGTGTGTGACTAACAGATATTGAATTTGACAAAAAACGATTTAGCTCATCAACTATTTCTGGAAAAGTTGGAGCTTCAATTACATCATCTTCTGATATGCCATGAATATCAATATTAATAAAGTCAAAATAATCTTCTGGATCAATAAGTGATGACCATTGATCTATTAATTCGCCGTCCTTGTATTTGGCAATACCAATTTGACAAATAGATGCCATATCAGCATTTGCAGTTTCAACATCGATAGCGATAAATTCCATGTTTAACCCCTATTAGCATGAAAATGGACTAGGTTATACAAGTTACATATTCCTTATCATCCCACCCGCAAACTCGCTGCATTTAACTTCTGTCGCGCCTTCCATCAATCGGGCAAAGTCGTAAGTGACATGCTTGCTGGCTATGGTGGCATCCATGGCGTTGATGATGGTATCGGCGGCTTCCGTCCAGCCCATATAACGCAACATCATTTCACCGGACAATATCAACGAGCCGGGATTGACTTTATCTAGGTTGGCATATTTGGGCGCTGTTCCGTGCGTGGCTTCAAACACGGCAGTGCCGGTCTGGTAATTGATATTGCCGCCGGGGGCAATGCCGATACCGCCGACTTGCGCTGCCAGCGCATCTGACAGGTAGTCGCCGTTTAAATTCAGCGTGGCGATCACATCGAAGTCGGTTGGACGTGTCAAAACCTGCTGCAAGGTAATATCAGCAATAGCATCTTTAATTAGGATTTTGCCAGACGCTAATGCTACTTTTTGTTCGGCATTGGCGGCTTCTTCGCTTTGTGCAGCCTTGGTGCGTTCCCATTGATCCCAGGTGTAGGTTTGCGTAGGGTATTCCCGCTCGGCTAAACCATACGCCCAGTTGCGGAACGCGCCTTCGGTAAATTTCATGATGTTGCCCTTGTGGACAATCGTCACGCTTTTCCGTTGGTTGATAAGCGCATAATCAATCGCGGCGCGGACTAAGCGTTCCGTGCCTTCTTGCGAGACGGGCTTGATGCCGATACCGGACGTATCAGGAAAACGGATTTTGCCGAATTGTGCAGGGAAATTTTCCTTAAGCAGCTTCAAAAACAGCTTGGCTTCATCGCTACCTTGGGCAAATTCGATTCCGGCATAAATATCTTCGGTATTTTCCCGAAAAATCACCATATCGACTTGGTCAGGGCGTTTGACGGGCGAAGGCACACCTTTAAACCAACGTACTGGCCTTAAACATACATACAAATCAAGCAATTGCCGCAAAGCCACATTTAACGAGCGAATGCCGCCGCCTATCGGCGTAGTCAACGGGCCTTTAATGGAGACCAGAAATTCCCGGCAGATGTCGATGGTTTCATCCGGTAGCCAAGTGTTGAATAGCTCAAAGGATTTGCCCCCGGCATACACTTCCAGCCAGTGGATTTTACGCTCGCCGTTATAAGCCTTGTGGACTGCCGCATCCAACACCCGCACCGTGGCACGCCAGATGTCCGGCCCCGTGCCGTCGCCTTCTATATAAGGGATGATAGGGTTATCAGGCACAACCAGCTTGCCATTCTGTGAAGTTATTGGTTTGCCGTTAGGTGGTGGGATGATTTGGCTCATGTAAATTCCTGCTATTAATTGAATTATCCAGGGTGCTAACCAAGTTCAATCATAGCAAATGCGGACTGGTTTGTCCTAAATTGGCAGCAGGATTTTCAATGCCAACTTACGTTACGCAAGCCACACGAAAACCCCTGAAATAACAAAAAGTTATTAAATGTTTCCTTGATGATATTTTGAGGGTTTATTTTTCAAATATCCGAGAACCGTTAAAAAACTGAAATACCATTGAATTAGACAAAATAACTGCTGACGAGGGGTTGTTGGGTTATAAACTATGCTGCTTATCGATCTTCCCACACAATCCGAACGTCATTCAACCATTCTGTCAGATTCTCTTTATGCAGCACTGAAAACGGTATTCGCGTCACATCAAATTTAGCACCACGCAGTTTTTGCACAAGGTCATCCGCTCGCCGAAAATTCATTGAATGCACTAAAACGGGTACATCGGATGGCAGATGGCGAATAATAAATTGCAGCACATTGGTACCCGACAAAAATCGCTCTACCTCGGTGACGATTTGGTCTTGTAGATCATGGTCTAGCAAAAGACCAGCATAAGGGCTTTCGTCACTACGCTTTATAGTTTTAAGCAAGCCAATAGCCCTGCCAGCAGAGGATGCAACCACAAGGCGTACATCAGAAGGCAACCAGCTTTCAATAAGCCTGATACGCTCATGATTGTCCTCAATTAGGAGCAAGCGTAAAAACGGCAAGACTTGATTGATATTCCTACTATTTGCTTTAGCCACGGGTTTCCAGCTTATGCTTTTGGCGGTTACACAGGATTATTTCTAATTTTTTCGCTCAATTTTACTATTGCAGCAGAGTAATCCTACCAATTGCCTGTCATGGGACAGGCTTGGAGAAGCCGAACTCACCTTTCAGTTTCCCCAGCTATTGAGTATAGCTTTGCGGGATATCCGTAATCTGTACATCTTAAGGTTTAACGACGAGTCCGCCTTCCAGACTTCGACTTAGATTTACGCTTTGAAGTTGAGGTGATTTTATTGTCGACATCAGTATTAGCTTGATCAGTGTTTGCAAAACTTTGACCCTTTAGATTTTCCGCTATCTTGTCGAACAGTTTCTTCCTTAAATAACCTTCAACGTCCGCATTGCTTTCTTCGCGCGATAACAAGACAACTTGAACGGCTTGCAGCTTTACGTTCACCGTCACATCCGTTTTATTAGAAGCCTGTGGGTTAAAATTTACCGTATAGCTGTTTTTATAAGTCTTACCAAGAAAATAAGTGGCGGCTAAAGACAATTCTTTGGCATCAATCGTCCTAAGCTCAGTCACCATTATTCCAGAAGATTTATCCAATATCTTAAAGGTTTCATCTTCCACTAATGCCTTTTTAGCGGCATTCCATACCGCATCAACAGACGCATTGTACGCCTGGGATTTAGGCACTTGGGCTTCAGATTTAGGAATGTGCTTAATATTTGATGTACATCCAACCACCAAAAAAGCAGAAAAGAGTGTAGCCAAAACCAAGGCAGATGTTGTTGAGTTTTTTTGCATTATAGTTCCTTAAAAAAATGGTTTAAAAAGCTTTACTATTGATTTGGCCTTATGAAGCTTTAATTCCCGTTCGCCTTCGAGTGCATGGATGCAGGAGGTAGGGCAACGCAGGGAGCGGTTGCCGAGAGCCTGTACCGGCACTTCCGTTGGTCGTCGAAAGGTGTGTACTTCAACTAGCTCAGCATTTATTGTAATGATTTAATTAAACCGGACACTTCTAGAGACAGATTTATAATGTCATAAGAGGTGAACATGAATAATCAAACAAAGCGCCCCAATCCTAAATTCACATTAGAGTTTAAACAAGATGCCGTTAAGTTAGTCACTGAAAAAGGTTA
>NZ_CBAROL010000028.1:0-31017 GCF_964779595.1 Methyloglobulus sp. | reverse complement strand
AATAGTTTTATAGTTTCCATCATATTTAACTTCAGTGATTGTTTGATTGTATGGGTCTATGAGAAAAGCTTTCATTATGTTTGTCCTATAAAAAATGTAATTTTTGTATTACTAATTAGTATAGGAACGGTTAGATTATTCTGTCCGTTCAGGCAAAAAATAGCCCCAATTGTTTAACTTAGCCTGCAAACGCAGTTTGTAAGTTGTGCAATTGGGGCTTAACCTCTATTGGGTTGGAGCTATAAAAGTTCCTTGGCTGATGCAAGTCTTTGCCCTAAAACTAGGGCTGGGGTGGGTATGAGCGCTAAATAATTTGGCTCAGAATTATTTGCACCTTTTGGTGAGAAATTTCACCTCAAGGCGACTAATCAATGAATTAGAATTAAATCAGCTTAAGAAGCTTCCACAATTTTTGTCCTATAAAAGGTATAGTAATAATTTGTAATTTTGATCAAATCATCAATTTTTGCGCAATTTAAAGTATACCCATTTATATGACCCCAAATTCCTCATCAACTAGCTTTACATCTAATTCCAAGGCTATGGGTGTGAGTTTGAGTGGTTTTGATAAAATAAAATCATATAGGTTTGATGACTTTAGCAGAGATTTTAATTGGTGCAATTATAGTTGCAGTTTTACCGGTGTCGGTATGCCGTCTGCGCGTTGAATTACGCTGTCTACCTTTGCCCAATCCACTGTGGCCTTATGGTGTTTGGCAATCTTACTTAATTCCTTCGAGACCTGCTTTTTTAGCTGGCGTTTGCTTGAAGACCATTTTTCCAAGGGTTCATTAGCTTCAAGATAGAGCATATCCTCATGCCATGCGGTCAAATAAGGGTCATGCACAATCCGCACGGGCGTTCCAACTGCGGTTTTCTTAAACATAACTTCTATATCTTCGGGATACATCTGCACACAGCCGTGGCTAATCTGCATTCCAATACCAAACGGCTTGTTTGTGCCGTGGATTAAATAACTGCCAATAGCCAAGCGCATAGCATAAAGCCCTAAGGGATTATCTGGGCCAGAACGCACCACACTGGGTAAATAATGCCCTTTTGCGGCATGTTCACGGTGTATGGACGGCGGTACATGCCAATCGGGATTGGGGGTTTTGATGGCAACACTGGTCATACCCATCGGAGTATTCCAGCCATCACGACCTATTCCAACTGGGTAGGTATAGACTTTATTACGTTGCTTTCTAGGGTAATAAAACATCCGCATATTAGCAACATTCAACACAATGCCTTTGTGGGGCGCATCGGGCAAAATGAATTGCAAAGGCAGGAGAACACGGCTGTTTGCCCTGGGTGTCCAGGCCGAAACTCCAGCGTTAGCGGCAGTTATATCGTTATAGCCCAAGCCGTAATTCCGTGCTATATCGGGCAAGGTATCGTCTTCGCGGGATTCTACTGCGGCTATCTCGCCTATCAGGGTTTGATCGCCGGACAGTTCAAACTCATGCTTATCAATATCAGATTGTAAGGGAACGCTAGGCTCTTCAAAAACATGGCGGTCATGTCCAGGAAAAAACTCAGATAGCGTTTGGCAACCGCTTAAGAGCATCACTGCTGCGAATAAGCTGATGAATAAATTCAGTTTTTTAGCATTCAACATATCGTATTCAATTTTAATGTGAGTCCACTTTCATAAGGATAAAAATACTACTGAAAATCCCTTTTGTTACTTATTAAAGCGTATTACGCCGAGCTGTTCAAGTGTAGTATATTGATGATTAAGAAAGCATTAAGGAGATTCTGAGCAAATTGATTTCCCTGTGGATTAAATCACACGGTCATAGATACTCCGCTTAAAGCCACCCCGCCTTCTTAAACCGCCGATACAAAATACCGCACACCAGCGCAATTGCAGTCAGTGCCGCTGGATAACCGTATTTCATCCGTAATTCCGGCATGACATCAAAGTTCATACCCCAGATACCAACAAATGCCGTGGCAACAGCGAATATACCCGCCCAGGCGGCGAGGCGTTTGGTGACTTCGCTTTCTTCTATCGTTACCATCGACAGGTTGACTTGGATCGCTGTGCCTATGGTTTCGCGCATGTTTTCTATGGAGGCATGAATGCGATTGAGATGATCGTAGACATCCCGAAAATATTCGCGGGTATTGGCGCAAACCGTTGGCACACGACCTCTGTGCAGCTTGCTGGTTTCTTCAATTAGGGGGGCGACCGCGTGTTTCAGCGTGGTGACTTTTCGCTTAAGTTCATACAGGCGTTCTATATTAGAACGCGCAGAACCTTTGATGAAGATTTGTTCTTCAATATCTTCAAGCTCAGACTCCAGCGCATCCAGTACGGGAAAGTAGCGATCAACCACCGCATCCATCAACGCATAAAACACGAAACCCGCGCCGTGGCTTAATAAATGCGGTTCGCGCTCGCACCGCGCACGTACACCCAGAAAGCCGTCATTGTTGCGATTCCGCACAGATAACACGAAGTTTAAGCCCACGAAAACATCAACTTCGCCGACGGTCACATCGTCGCCATCCATTTTCACCAAGTGCATCGCAGCAAATAGGGAATCGCCGTATTCTTCTATCTTAGGGCGCTGGTGGCTGTTCCAGGCATCTTCAACAGCAAGCGGATGTAGATCGAACTCTTCGCGCATTTTTTCCAGCTCTGCCAACTCGGCATCCAGCAAGGCAACCCAGACAAAGCAGTTAGGTATCAGTAAATAATCGCTGATTTCCTCAATGGTGATGTCCTTAAGTTTTTTGCCTTCTTGATAGGCAACGCAATTTATGAGCATGATGCTTCCTTTTGATGATTCTTTTAATATCGAATAGCTATAATGGGATGATTACAACAGCTTTTGATAGTAGCATGATGCTTAGATTTGCTCCATCCCTGAGAACCCCTGGTCTTTCTGATTCCATAATCGGAAAATATGCCTTACTCTATGAATAATCGCTGTTTTTCATCAAATCCTGGGAATGCTAATGCTTAAAACTCTTTATAGCAAAGTCACCAATGCCTTATTGACGGTATTGGTGTTCATCTATTTGGTCTTGGAAGAACTGGTTTGGGAACGGATTGCCGAACCGATCTATGCCTTTATCCGTGAACTGAAGATACTCCATAAGCTTGAAACTGTAATTCTGAGGCTTAACCGTTATACCTTATTAGTGTGTTTTCTGGCGTTGTTCGGCGCTGTTGAGCTATTGGGCATCTTCGCGATAGGCTTATT
Organism: Methyloglobulus sp.; assembly: GCF_964779595.1. Taxonomy (NCBI): domain Bacteria; kingdom Pseudomonadati; phylum Pseudomonadota; class Gammaproteobacteria; order Methylococcales; family Methylococcaceae; genus Methyloglobulus; species Methyloglobulus sp. The sequence continues at coordinate 27,799 of NZ_CBAROL010000028.1, read as the reverse complement.
TGCCCAAGGTCAGGTACTGACAGCAACGATAATTTATGTCGGAAAAATCCCCATCGCTGCATTCACGTTTTGGTTGTTTCAAATCGCCAAAGACAAATTATTGACCTTCGCGTGGTTTAAGTTTTGTTACGAATGGTTATTAGCGCAGCTACATAAAATTAAGACCAGCACCATATACGTCAATATCAAAACCAAGATTACATCAATCAAAACCTGGTTTATAAGTCTATGGGCAAACGAAACAGTGCGCCGAGTTAAAGCTGTGTTGGGATTTAAGCAGCCATAACCACTTTTAACACCTTGTTTTAGAAATGATTAATACAAAAAAACTTCAAATCGTTCTAGCCAGCAATAATCCAGGCAAAATCAGGGAAATCCAGACATTGCTACCGGACTATTTGATTATCCCTCAATCCGAATTTATTCAGACGGAAGCAGAAGAAACGGGCGTAACGTTCGTTGAAAACGCCTTGTTAAAAGCCCGCCATGCGGCACAACACTCTCATTTGCCCGTACTTGCCGATGATTCTGGCTTGGCAGTGGATGCCTTAAACGGGGAGCCAGGAATCTATTCTGCCCGTTATGCCGGACAAGGTGCGAGCGATAAAGACAATAACGACAAATTGCTGCTGGAACTGGCAGGCGTTCCTTTTGAAGATCGCACCGCACGCTTTATTTGCGTCATCGTCATGCTGGAACACGCCGCCGACCCCGTACCACTTCTCGCCCAGGGAATTTGGGAAGGCAAAATCCTCATGCACCCACAAGGTGCAAACGGTTTTGGTTACGATCCCTTGTTTTGGGTGCATGGACATGATTGTTCTTCTGCCGAATTGCCGCCTGAGGCTAAAAATACGTTGAGCCATAGAGGAAAGGCACTCAGGCAATTAGCTTTGATGTTGCAAAAATAGATCGGGCGCAATGCCTTTCACTATTGCGCCTTACGGTCTTTCGCATTATTCATTTATTGTACAACAATAAGTACGGTACAATAATGCGGACTTATTTATAAAAGGTAATTTTTATGTTGGCGATTAGTTATTCCGATTTACGCAACAACTTGGCAAAAACGATAGACCGTGTGAACGAGGATCACTTGCCGATCTTGATTACTCGACAAAACGGCAAACCTGCTGTCTTGATGTCGCTGGAAGACTTTAATGCTTATGACGAAACGGCTTACCTGGTGGCAAGCCCTGCGAACAAAAAGGATTTGGAACAAGCAATAGCCGAAATTAAGGCGGGAAACGTGGTTTACCATGAATTGCTTGAGGATGATGAGTGAGATTGTGTTTTCGTGGCAAAGCGTGGGATCAGTATATGCACTGGCACGATACCGATAAGGCTCAGTTTAAACGCATCAACACGCTAATTAAGGATATTCGCCGAAATCCATTTACTGGTATCGGGATGCCTGAACCACTTAAACATGAACTTACAGGCTTTTGGTCTCGGCGGATCGATCTTGAACATCGGCTAGTTTATTTGGTAACGGAAACCGAAATTATAATCGCGCAATGTAGATACCATTATTGATTTTTTATCGTTCCCATACTCCAGCATCACTGCCCACAGTTAAGAAATACGGAATCAAAAAACATGTTTTTTGATTCCTTATAAACAGTGAATGCTGGAGTGCAAACCTAGGTTTGTTCTCTAGGTGAAAGAGGTCTCAACGCTTAACCGTGGGCAGTGATGCTGGAGTATGGAATCGATAAAATTCACCCCAACCTTTTCCTCACCAAAGCCAAAGGCACTAGACAACCCACCAAAACACAAGCCAATAGCATCGCACCCATAGTAGGTGTCCAGTTTACGGTATAACTATCCGCCCGAACCGGTTTGGTCAGCCCAGGTATGCTAGATAAGTCGCCATCACCGCCATCGACTTTAAGCTGGGATTTCATGCCTTTTTCCATGTGTTGTGGCAGTTCGCAATGCACTAGATAAGTTTTTTTCATAGCAGGCATAATTAAAGAAGCCTTTAACTCCCCTGCTCCGTAAAGCTCCAGATGGAACATGCCTTGAGGGTATAAATACCCAGGTAGGCCATGTATCATTAGCTGATGTCGGATGTCGTCGTCATTGATGAAAGTAACATTTACTCGCGCACAAGGCGGAACATCCCATTGCTGGTTATCGAATGCGTACATTTTGCCGTTAAACTTTTTGGCGTGTTTATGTCCAGCGCGAATGGTTATATCAACATCCTTGGATATTTTTGGGCAATCTTTGGGCAAGCGGTCAGTATTGGCATTCATAATCATGCCTTTTTCGTCCATCAGCATGTGATCGTGTTCCATCATGGCTGATGCAGCGGTAACAACGCCCATTGCTAGAATTAAGGTAATAACAAGGGCTTTCATGGCAATTGCTTCCATTTATAAACCATCATAAGCACGATAAGTAACCCAACAATCAACCCAATCAACAACCCAAAAATCACCAGCTTCTTAACATCTGGAGAAATAAGCCCCGCATCCCCCAACACCGCCGCAAAATCCCCTTGCTGCCAAAGCGGTTGTTTTTTGGCGTAGTAATCTTTGTCGAATACCTCACCCAGCAGTTGGTCGTGCATCTTAGGCATTCCTAACTCGTCAATCAGTGGTTTGTAAGCCAAGATTGCCATATTTCCGCCAGGCTCCATGCCATCGGTGGTGGTTCCGGTCGGTACGTGGTCATGGAACATCCACAAACCAGGACCGTAACTGTGCAAGCCATCGTTCGTGGTTTGCAAATTCAGGTCTAACCGTTGCGCCATTGTTATATCAAACACATCGCGCGTTATTTGTTGGCCTGGCTGTAACTCCACGCCATCCAATGCGGTAATCGTTGCCTTGTGTCCGTGAATATGGATAGCGACTTGCGATCGCTGGGCATTAACGATACGTAGCTTGATAGCTTCATTACCTTCCGTGACTATCATCGAATCCCGCAAGGTATAAGGAAAAGAATGCCCGTTGAGCAGGAAGTAATTCTCGAACGACTCGGTCATGTTGTAATCACGGCTCATGCTCTTTGCGATAAGTCTTGGATCGGTTGCAGACTGGATGATAGCTGCCAGTTTTTTGTCGATGGACTGATAAAGCAAATCATATTCCTGGCTGTAGGTTTTTTTCACCGCAACTGATGGATGGCGCACTTGTCCCGCGCCGACATTGAATGTTTGCACCCAGTTATTAGGCTGGTTTTCCTCGATAACAAACATACCGCTCAAACCCATCATCATGTGCTGTGCAGTTTGTACATGGCAATGATAAAACATCGTACCCGTATGCCGTGGCTGTATCTCGTAGGTGTGACTTTTGCCTGGAAAAACCGGATGCTCTTCCATGCCGTCGTTATCTTCGCCTTTAGAATTTTGCCAAGGATGATCGACCCCATGCAGGTGTATGGTGTGCGGCAAATAATGGGTATTTTCCAGCGTGATGAACACCTTATCGCCCTGCTCAACCCGTATGGTGGGGGAAGGTACGCGCAGGAAAGGTCGTGCCTCGCGTGAGCTAAAGTTTTTCAACGCCATACCACTCGATTTAGGCGCATAAGCCCAAAGCCCAGGCTGAATGCCTGGTGCGATATTGTAAGTGTTGATGAAATAATCACCATCTGGGCTAGCGCCATTGAACTCGACGACTTCCAGCTTGAGGTGGATAACATCAGGATCGCCGTCGTGGTCAACGTCTTCACCCAGAACCAGCGCATCTTGCGCCAGATTAGACTGCATCAAGGTAGCCATCGAAATATTGTTGGTACCCTTCACCGATGCCGCAATATCAAAAGGATTGTCCGGTTCGCAAGCTGGCGCGGCAGCAATCTCCACGCCATCAATTACCTGAGCTTGACGCCATTCGGGATGCTCATTAGAGCAAGGCATTTCGGTTTTAGTGGTATCCCCTTGTACACGGCTGTACGCCGTAGCAGGTGGATTAATTTCCGCTTTTTGTAACCAGCCAGGGGTAAACTGCACAGCAACCGCAATCAATACCAAAATCAGTATCGTCAGCGTTAGGTAAGGTTTTTTTATCATAATCCTAAAATTTTTAGCGATAGGACTATTCTAAAGGGCAGGCCGTTCAAAACCTAATTGCTTTCTTGAAACGCACATTAAAGCTATTCATCTTTAACTAAAACTAAGCTAACAATTCAAGAAATCTCTGAACAAGTTGATTCCGATCATGGTTCGACAAGCTCACCACGTACGGAATCAACACCTTACCGTTCGTCCTGAGCCTGTCGAAGGACTTAATCAGACTTTTCTCAAACGTGTTTTCATTTCCTGCTCAGGTCATACCACAAACTGCTTTACCAAGCACATCAACAACCCGATCTTGTTGCTCTTGTGCTAACCCTACCCACAAAGGCAAACGGATTAAACTCTCGGATTGTCGGTTGGTCATATCCAGTTCGCCATGCACCCGCCCGTAGCGTTGACCAGCGGGTGACGAATGCAACGGCACATAATGAAAGACAGCGTTAATTTCGTTATGTTTGAGTTCATTGATGTAATCCTTGGCCGAAGGGCCTGAGATGTATTCTGTGCCACCAGCTTGAACACATAGATCAGCTAGACGTTCTGTCTTTCCGTCAAGCAAGGAATAGTCACAAGAATTACTGATAACCGTCTTGATGCCTAAGTAATCGCACACAACTTCTATGAATCGGCGATTTAATCGGGAGAGATGTGCATAAGATTCAGCAAGATAGAGCGGCTCTAGCCATTCTGCTATGTCGTCAAAGTGTGGCGCACGGCGATAGTTGTGTACCAATGCTTTCCAATGAGCCGATGCCCATTCTGAGCCGTCAATCTCGGTCTCCCTAATTTTTTGATGGTACTTGCCCTTGACTTGTACCGGGATTGTCAGCCACTGCACTCCCTGTGGTGTCTTTATCTGGTTGCGATTGCGCCAATCTCGCCGTGTGTATTGCATGTCGTCATACAGGATGAACTCATCAACCGCAGCAATCATGTCGAAGTATCCTTTCCAGGGGATGTAGTTGGATTGCAAGATGGCAACTTTCTTCATTGCGTTTTCCTTTTTGCTCTGTAAATCTGATAGGCAGGATTTGGCGAATCGGGAAGTCGCTCAAAGTGATCCAAGATGTATTGATATATTAACGGGTGTGTGTTTCTAAATCGCAATTCATCACGCCCGTCAAGCGGAAAATCGAGAACCAAAGCAAAACTGGGACTTACTAATTTTATTCTTTCGATCTCGGCTTGCTCGAAGACCTGAGAGCGAGAGAATAGAGCATAAATATCCGACATCGGTGACTTGCGTTCTAACATAGCATACGCGCCCGGCCAAAAAGGCGTAGCGATGATACTTTGACCATTTGGAGCATATTGGTCAGCCAGCTTCCGCAGTAACCCAACGTCTTGCGCTGTGCTCGAATCAACCAAGAGATTATCACCGGAAATTTCGACATTCACACATTGCTTACTATCATAACATTGCCAACCAGGGTGAAATACGTGCATGACCCAACGGCTTGCCCCGCATAACATAATTTCGAGCGACCACTTGATCTTATCAGGCTGCGTAGCCATTAGAACCAGACAGCCAATCAGCAGCGGAAAAATGCCGTGAGCAAGATGACCAACATCAGCCCGTGAATACGCGTAGTGTGCATAAGGGAGAGCCAAGAATGATGCTGCTACCAAAACAGGTGAAACGTGTTTATTCCGAAATTTCTGCCAGACCACCCAGATGATAGACAGCACGCCAAAAACGAGGATTGCGATAAAAAATAAACCAACCAACACGTCACGAATCGCTTCGCCTAGCGGCACTGAGGCGAAGCTAACTTGCCAAGGCCAGGGTATTGGAAGTGGTAGGTTAGTCGTTTTAACTTCAAACAAAAAGGTGATGCTTTCCCAAAATGCAATAGCAAATCCAGGGATGAGCAATGTCATTAAAAGTAAGGGTGCAAAACCTGCTGCAACTCCTACTGCCCACAGCGAAAATCCCTTAATAAATCCTGACCCATCCACCCGTTTAATGCTTAACCAAAGTATTACCCCAATGCTGCTCACTACACCATACATACCGTGATTACGCCCAAAGATTGCTACAAGCCCTACGCACAATCCGGTAAAAAAGTAACGTCTGCCGGTCGGATTTTGGATAAGGTAAGTCAAGACAGCAATTAATAGAATGGATAGCGAAATATCAAATAGTTTGTGGCGAGGGAACATCCATACCACCAAGGTAATCGCCGACAACAACAGATAAAAGAAATTTTGTTTTTTTACTGTACGGGCAATCAGTAATAGCCCAACAAATAAACCTATCGCTTGGAATATTGCGACTGAAGCGCGTAGAGTCATGATGCCGTTATCGCCCCACAATCTCATGATGGTAGCCGACCAGTAGTAGCGCCCAGGATCGTAGGACATGAAGTCACGCATAGGCACTTCACCTAGCATTACACGCTGAGCGCCATACCAAAGGTAGCCTTCTCCCATAGGTTGAATCCCTTGTTACCCTGCCATACAAAAGACACGAATACAACAAAGGTGGCTAAAGCCAGAGTTTGTACGGGTAAGCTATTATTTTTCATTTATTTTTTATGCGGCGCTTACTTACTGGTAAAAAATATTGCTTATCCAACAGCGAGAGTTAATCAAAGGGTTCATGATAGCAAAAACTAGAGTGAAAGGAATGAAACGAGGCTAATCACTTAACACGGATGCCAGTCTTTCAAAAATGGTAAAAAGCCTTATTGAACCCCTCACCTTAGCTCTCCTAGGAAAAGGGGATCAGTTACTTTTCGACTGGAACATCTTGCTAATCAGGAATTTGTTTGATAATTCGGGTTATTATCAAGGCAGGGCATAAATTTTCAGCACTTTTCTGGCAGCATTCCCAAGTAGGGCGTGTAAACGATAAAATTTGTACCAGATGTCTATTAGGGCTAGGATAACTGAAACTATTGTGCGTACACTGGTAGTGGGTTAAATCTGCAACTTGATTGATAAGGCGGGGTGCAAACCTAGGTTTGTATTCCCTAAAATTACAGGTTTCACCCACTACCCGCACACTGACATCGTTATCAGATGAACCAAGCCGATACCCACTTGAAAACACAAGCAATACTCGAAATTGTAGAGCAAGAAGCAGGAAACTCTTGCATCCGCTTGTCTGGTGATTGGACGTTAAGCAACTTGGCGATAGAATCTGCGCTACAAAAGCACATCAAACAAGCCGCTGGTGATAGTAAGCTGCATTGGGATTTGCGTTCGGTAAATATACTGGACAGTGCTACCGCTTTATTGCTTTGGCAGGCATGGGGGCAATCTGTGCCTGTTGGACTAGAAATAAAGCCAGAACATCAGCGTCTGCTCGACAAATGGCAGTCCCAGGAAGTCCCTGCTCTTGATTCTCCTATCTTTTCTGTCGAACAAACAGCCGCTTACCTGTCACAAAGAATATGGGAAGCATTTGAACAACTATTGAATTTCATCGCTATCTTAGGTCAACTGGTTCTGGACAGCGTTAATTTACTGCGCCATCCGAGCGATATTCCCTGGTCGGAAATTTCCATCACCATTTATGATGCGGGGGTTCGGGCTTTAGGCATCACCGCGCTAGTCGGTTTTTTGATTGGTATCGTATTAAGTTATCTTTCCGCACTACAATTAAAACTGTTCGGAGCCGAAATTTATATTATTGATATTCTGGGCTTAAGTGTTATTCGTGAATTGGGGCCGTTGCTGGCTGCTATTCTGGTCGCAGGTCGTTCTGGTTCGGCGATGACGGCACAAATCGGCATTATGCGAGTTACTGAAGAATTGGACGCGCTATCGGCGATGGGCATTTCGCATTCCTTGCGGCTGGTTTTGCCAAAAGTGATCGCATTGACGGTATCTTTGCCATTGTTGAGTGTGTGGACTAGCGTAGCGGCATTGATCGGCGGCATGTTTTCGGCGCAGAATACTTTGGATATTAGCTATCAGCAATTTCTTTTAAAATTGCCAGATGCCGTGCCCTTGCTTAATGTATTTATCGGACTGGGCAAAAGTGCCGTATTCGGACTGATGATTGCCTTGATTGCTTGCCATTTCGGTTTTCGTATCAAGCCCAACACCGAAAGCCTGGGCAATGAGACGACAAATTCCGTGGTTGCGGCAATTACCGTGGTCATTATGGTAGATGCAGTTTTTGCTATTTTATTTATGGATGTGGGAATGCCGTGAGCGAGCCTTATGCAATACGACTGGAACATATCTGGACAAGTTTTGGGGACAAAGTTGTCCACAAAGACATTAACCTTGCCCTGCCCAAAGGGGAAATACTTGGCTTGGTGGGGGCTTCTGGCTGCGGTAAGACTGTATTATTACGGGAAATCATTGGTTTGCAAATCCCCAACAAAGGCGAGATATTTGTGATGGGGGAGTCATTGAAGACCATTTCAAGCAGCCACGGAAAGCGATTACGTAATCATTGCGGCGTGTTGTTCCAAAAAGGCGCATTATTCAGCGTGCTTAACGTTTTCGAGAATATTGCTTTTCCTTTGCGCGAACTGGGTGTCGAAGATGAGGAATTCATCAAGCGACTGGTATTTATGAATCTTGAAAACGTCGGCTTATCAGCTAAAGATGCGTGGCTTAAACCCGCAGATTTGTCGGGAGGTATGACCAAGCGCGTTGCCCTTGCCCGTACGCTGATTCTGGAACCAAGCCTGCTGTTGCTTGATGAGCCGACCTCAGGGCTTGATCCAATCTCCAGCCAGGATTTTGTTGATTTGTTGTCTGGGCTACATCAAGATCTTAAGTTTACGGTAATTTTAGTGACGCATGATCTGGATATATTACAGGACTTATGTACCCAGATCGCGGTACTGGCAGACCAGCAGTTAGTGGCTTTTGGTTCCCTGGCTAGTGTACTGGCTTGCCAACATCCGTTCGTTCAACGCTATTTTCATAATCAACGCGCCCAGCGCGTGTTCGGCTATCAAGCCCAAACCCAATCACAGACTCAACAAGGACAGCTAAATGGGTAGAAATAATCGCGCCTTGCTTACCGGCTTGTTTTTGGTCGTCCTGTTAACTGCAACCACAGGAGTCATTTATTGGCTGGGTAATCTGGAGCGGGAGCGGGATGTCTATACTATTTCAACCCAAGCTTCGGTCTCTGGGCTTAATCCTGAATCAACCGTGTTTTTTCGCGGTATTGCCGTAGGTAAGGTGCTGAATATCCGCTTTGATCCTGAAAATGCGGGAATTATTCTGGTCGGTATTGAAATCGATAAAAATATCGTCCTCACTAAAGGCGTGTATGCCACTCTGCATCTAAAAGGCGTGACCGGACTAACCCAACTGGAACTGGGAGATGCTGGAGAGATAACCGAAAAACTGCCGCCGGGCAATAACATTGCCAACCGTATTCCCTTAATGCAATCTGTTACCGACAGGCTGCTTAACTCTGGCGATGAATTGTTAAAAAAAGCCGACCACCTCATGATTCGCTTAAGCAGTTTATTGAATGAAGAAAATGAAAAGAATATCGTCGGTATACTCGCCAACCTGAAAACCTTGAGCGACAAATTGGCTGACCTGCAAAAAAGTGTTGAAAAAGCACTGGTAGGCATTCCCTCATTAACTACTGATGCACGAAAAACGCTTACCCATATTGATACCTTGGCTGGTGATTTACAAAATTTGAGCAAAGAGGCAAGAAATTTAAGTAAAAAAGTCAGTGTAGTTGCCGATACAGGTAGCGTTGCTGGCAACCAGTTAGTACAAACCACCTTGCCCAAGGTCAACCGATTACTGGCTGATCTCCAAGCGACGACAGAGCAGGTAAAAAAAGTGGCTAATATCTTAGAACACAACCCGCAATCGGTATTGCTAGGGCCAGAACAGCAAGAACCAGGGCCCGGTGAACCGGGCTTTGAGGAGCCAAAATGAAAACATTAATAACTGTCATGTTAATTCTAATTGCGAGCGGTTGTAGTATCTTTCCCCACCCTCGGCCATCGGCTGTGCATGATTTTGGTTACTCTATTTCGAATGCACCTTCCGAAATCAATACTTCAACCCAACAATCGCCGATTACCGTGGAAGCACCCAAATGGCTATCCGATAACCACATTCGCTATCGGCTGCTGTATTCAACGCCAACACAGGTAAGATTTTATTCACTGGATCGCTGGATAGCACCACCGCCAGAACTGTTTGAGCAACTGCTTAATGCCAGCGGTAAGCAGTGGCATAATCCCGTAACCATTCAGCTACAGGTTTTTGAACAACAATTTGATACGCTCGATAAGGCAAAAGTAGTCATGCACTTTACGGCTATCATCACTGCTGGTGATAAGGCTAAGGTCAACAAGCGAGATTTCCATTTGCAACTCCCCTGCCCTACGCCTGATGCCAAAGGTGCTGTTAGCGGTTTTACTCAGTTAACGAAACAAGCTGTTGATAAGATTCAGGCTTGGGTAGCGACGCAAAATCTTGCGTCTCCTCTTTAAATTCATGCCGGAATGACATTCTTGGATAATCGTCATTTATTCAGATAGTATTTATCAATCAAAATCAGTAGAATACGCCACCATGATTTTATTGGTGGTTAGAAGGATTTAATGAAAATACTCATTCTTGGGGCTGGAGTGACTGGCTCTGCCGTAGCCGCTGCCTTAGCCAGTGAAGAAAACGACATTATGGTCGTGGACTTTAAGCCGCTACTCCTGGATGCTTTGAAAGAGCGATTTGATATTGCCACCGTAGCGGGTAATGCCGCCCACCCCACCGTGCTAGAACAGGCGGGTATCCATGATACGGATATAGTGATAGCGGTTACGGACAGCGACGAGACTAATATGTTAGCCTGTCTCATCATCAACGCCTTGTACACCCGCCCCAAAACCATAGCCCGAGTACGGGCGATTGATTATCTCAAACACCCGCAGTTATTTGGCCCCCAGGGCATTCCTATCGACCATGTGATTAGTCCTGAGCAGATCGTGATGGAATCCATCCGTAATTTGATCGACTTTCCTGGCGTGTTACATATTTCCGATTTTGCGGGTGGGCTGGTGCGGTTATTTTCCGTAAAAGTCACCGAGCATGGATTTTTAACCGAGAAAAAAATCAAAACCCTGAGTGATCGTTTAGCCAATAAAAAGATTCGTGTGGTTGCCATTTTCCGTAAAGGTAAACCCTTGTTGGTTAATGGTCAGGCTATTATAGAAGCGGTGGACGAGGTCTTTATCGTAGCGCCTCGTGATGAAGTGCGTCGGGTTCTGAAAGAACTCAACAAACTGGAAGCTCCGCTTAAGCGCATCATTATTGCCGGCGGTGGACATATCGGTAAGCGACTTGGTCTCGCACTTGAAAACGACCACCAAGTTAAAATCATTGAGAAAGACCCAAGACGGGCAAAGAAAATATCCAATGAGCTGCTTAAATGTGTCATCTTGAAAGGTGATTGCGCTGATGAAACGCTGCTGCTGGACGAATCCATCGATAGCACCGACCTGTTTTGCGCCATTACTGAGAACGATGGTGTAAACATTATCTCTGCCGCACTCGCAAAAAGCCTGGGAGCGCGCAAAACTATCTGCTTGCTCAACCATATTTCCTACAGCAAATTGCTGCCCGGCACAGGTATTGATGTCGCTGTATTGCCCAACCAAGAAACTTTGGGCAGTATCTTGAAGCATGTCCGCAAAGGTGATGTCGCGCAAGTCAGCTCTTTATGTGGTGGCACTGCCGAAGCGATTGAGGCGGTCGCTCATGATAATGGCTCGTTTTCGGTCGTGGGTAAGCGCGTGGATACGATACATTTTCCGCCAGGCATTGTCCTCGGCGCATTGATTAGAGATAAGCAAGTCATCGAGATTCATCATGATACGGTGTTTGAAGAAAATGACCATGTGGTGATGTTTGCTATGGACAAAAAACTTGTTTCCACCATCGAGAAAAACTTCCAACCGCTGGGAAAATGATTTCGACACTTAATTTTAAGAACAAATGAGCAATTATGCAGACAAGCTGCAATCTAGTTTTGCTTTATTTTTTAAACGCTTCCCTTGATAAAATACACGGGGGCTAACGGTGTCTAGTCCGCTGTCACCCTGTAAATACGCCTGACTTGCATTATGACTTCCTTCCTAACCATCCTTCATATCTTCAGCGTAGTCATTATGGGCTACGGTGGCTTAATGTCGACCTGTTTGATGACTTCATTGATTTTCGATGACGGTGCCGCCACGGTTTTTTCCCAAAGCACATTCACTACTCTTTTGACCGGATGCTTATTATTTTTGTTGACCCGACGATCTCCCAAGAAGGTATCGAAACGGGCAGGGTTTGTGCTGGTAACACTGTGCTGGTCACTAGCATCGGTATTTTGTACTTTTCCGCTGCTACTATTTTTACCTGAACTGAGTTTTGTCGATGCTTATTTCGAGGTTATTTCCGGACTAACCACCACTGGTGCAACGGTACTCAGCGGTTTAGATCACTTGCCGATGTCCATCAATTTGTGGCGGCATGAATTGACGTGGTTTGGTGGCATAGGGATCATTGTTTTTGCTGTCGCCATTTTGCCTATTTTAGGCATTGGCGGTATGCAATTGCTTAAGTCAGAATCGCCAGGCGCAGTTAAAGAATCCGATTTACCACCACGCATTGCACAGACAGCAAAAGCCTTATGGTCAGCCTATGTAATCATTACCATTGTTTGTATCATCTGTTTACGCTTGGCTGGGATGAATTGGTTTGATGCAGTATGCCACGCGTTTGCAGCAATGAGTTTAGGCGGGTTTTCTACTCATGATGCCAGCGTTGGCTTCTTTGATTCCGTGTCCATCGAAATTGTGCTGACAACTTTTCAGCTACTGGCCGCGATGAATTTTGCCACACATTATTTAGCCCTTAAAAAGCACTCATTGAAGCCCTATACCAAAGATATAGAAGTACGAGGCGTGCTTTTTGTAGTGCTGGGTAGTTGTGTCATGTGTGCATTGGTATTGTGGCATCGCGGAACATATCCCGACTTTTTGACTGCATTGCGCCATGCCACATTTAATCTAGTCACTGTTGCAACCACATGTGGCTTTATGAGCCAGGACTTTAATCTTTGGCCTATTTTCGTACCGATGTGGATGCTGTTCTTGAGTTGTATTTCTGCTTCTTCTGGTTCTACGGGCGGAGGTATCCGCATGATAAGGACAATTATTTTAATGAAGCAGACACAGCTCGAGATGTTTAAATTCATTCACCCTTATGCCGTTAAGTCTATAAAAGTTGGGGATAACGCAATAAGTAACGATATTGTCACATCTGTAACTGGCTTCATTTTTCTGTATTTTATGTGCGTAATTGTTCTGGTATTTACGCTACTTCTAAGCGGCTTGGATTTCATTACGGCATTATCTGCAATAATTGCCACATTTAATAATATGGGGCCTGGGCTTAACCTAGTTGGCCCTGCAAGTAATTTTAGCGTTTTAAGTGATTTTCAAACTAACGTTTGCTCATTTGCGATGCTTTTGGGACGCGTACAGATTTTTTCCATCATCATCTTATTTGTGCCAGAGTTTTGGCGAAAATAAGCCCAGTAAAATCAAGCCGCATGACCATGACCATCAATCTGCGGCCAGGCAGTTAGTACAGCTTTAACAACAGTCGCAAGAGGAATCGCCAAAAATACGCCCCAAAAACCCCACAAGCCACCGAAGAACAAAATAGCAATAATAATGGCGATAGCATGTAAGTTGACGGCTTCCGAAAACAACACTGGAACCAGCACTACACCGTCCAAAGCTTGAATAATTGAGTAAGCAATAACGATATACATAAAGTGATCGTCGCTAAATCCCCATTGAAAATAGGCGACTAGCAATACTGGAAAGGTCACCAGCGTTGCACCAACGTAAGGGATAATCACCGATAAACCCATCAAAACCGACAGCAACATGGCGTAATTTAGCCCCATCGTTTCATAAGTTACAAAGCTTACTACCCACAGTATGAAAACTTCGGCAAACTTGCCGCGCACGTAATTGCTGATTTGCACTTCGATTTCTTCCCAAACCCGTACGCTTAAATGCCGATCTACGGGTAGGTATTGCAAGATCCAACCCGTCAAAATATTCTTATCTTTCAGGAAGAAGAACACCATCATCGGCACCAAAAATAAATACACCAGCGCACTGACCAAACCCACCACGGATGCTGCGGAAACAGTCAGTACATTCTGCCCGTAAACCAGCAACTCCTTTTGGATGGTGAACATGATTTCTTGGATTTTGCTTTCGTTAATAAACTGCGGATACATCTCCGGCAAACGCATTATCTGTGTTTGCACCCTGCTGATAAACGCAGGAATATGTTGAACTAATTCGACCGCTTGCTGGGTAATAATTGGCATCAAATAAAACAGCATGAAAACCAAACCCGCCATAAAAGCCGAAAATACCAGTGCTACCGCGATAAACCGAGGTGAACCCATACCTTCCAGCCGCTCAACCACGCCTTCCAAGAAATAAGCCAACACCACCGACACATACACTGGCTTTAGCAAATCGGACAGGAAATAGATGAGAACGAAGCTGACCAACAAGATACTTGCCAGCGCATACGCCTGGGAATTGGGCAAAAAACGGTTAAACCGTTCTTTCAAAAACCGTTTGTTAACAAAGTAAGGGTTGCTATCCATTGATGACGAGTTGTCGCTATGTGTATTGGTTGGCATTTTACCTCTATCTGGCTTTTTTAGGTTAAAGCATGTTTACTTTATGATTTAACAATGTTAAGTTAACAACGTTAATGTTTCTTTGTAGTAGCTTAAACCTGAGTTTTTGAAGGTCTTGTCGGCTTCATTGCTTTGAATCACTTGTATTTCGGAGTGACAAACCTAGGTTTGTCACTCCGCCCTAAAATCAAATTACAGATATAACCCGCTACCACTTATTTTTTATAATGCCGCCAAAAACCAAATCACCGGAAGACCGTGAAAAATTACGTACCCGTATTCTGGATGCAGCACGATATTTGTTTGTAGAGCGCGGCATCGAAGCCGTTTCTATGCGCGAGATAGCCAAACAAATCAATTACTCCGCCACCACTTTGTACCATCACTTCGCGGATAAAGAAGCCTTGTTGCAAGCGGTCTGTGACGAAGATTTTTTGGCGTTGGCAAGTGGTATGCGCGAAATCATGCAGATGCCAGACTTAATCGCCCGTATCCAAGCACTGAGTAGTGGCTATGCACAGTTTGCACTGCAACATCCTAATCATTATCGGCTGATGTTTATGACACCACGTACGCCCTGCAATCTGGATATTACTCAAATTCAGCAGGGCAACACCGAACAAGATGCTTACGCGCAGTTGAAATTGGTGGTGCAAGAAGCCTTCGATGCCGCTTTATTTCGAGCCGAGTTAACCGATGCTGAATTGATTGCCCAAACTTTGTGGGCAGGTATCCACGGTGCTTGCTCCCTTGAAATTGCACTTGGGCATGAAACCTGGATCAATTGGACAAACATCGAAGCACGGATAAAGTTGATACAGATCGCCATGTTACGTGGTTTGTTGCGGCAACCTGAAAGGCTTAGCTATATTAGGTTAAGGGCTGAATGAGGGCAGTAGAGGAGTGCAAAGCAAGCTTTGCCTGTGCCGAACAAGGGCAAAGCTTGCTTTGCACTCCAGAATAGGGCCTAACTTAACTATAACTTTATAAAGCATTCAACCTTATGAACATCAAACATCTTGGCTTCGTGTTATTACCGCTACTTAGTGCCTGCGAAAAACCCACAGAACAGCCCCCTCCCCCACGCCCCGCTTTAATCTTGGTCGTAGGAGCAAAAGCGGCGGTAACTGCTATGACCTTAGTGGGCGAAGTCCGTCCTCGCTTTGAGTCCAGCCAAGGCTTTAGGATCAATGGCAAAATCATTGAACGTAAGGTAGATGTAGGTGATCGAGTCAACAAAGGTCAAGTGCTTGCCCGTTTAGATGCCGCAGATACCAATCTAAGTGCAGCAGCGGCGCAGGCTGATGTGCGTTCGGCTGAAGCCAGTCGTAATTTGGCGGCAGCAGAAGTAGCACGTTATCGGCAATTGATTAGTAAACATTTCGTGTCTGCTTCCGCATTGGATATTAAGGAAGCTGAACTCAAATCCGCCACTGCTCGTCTAGCTCAAATAACCGCGCAAGCAAACGTATCCGGCAATCAAATGCAATACACCAACCTAACCGCAGACCGAGCTGGCGTAATCACGATGATCCAAGCCGAGCCAGGACAGGTAGTGGAAGCTGGCGACAAGATAGTGCAAATTGCCGATACCCAAACCATTGAAGTCCTGCTTGCTGTGCCGGAATCACGTATCTCCGAAGTGCAATTGAATGCCAAAGTTGTGCTAAAACTGTGGGCAGACCAGCAAACAATCTATTCCGGCATGGTTCGCGAGATTTCCCCGTCGGCAGATCCCGCTACCCGTGCGTTTAATGTGCGCGTTGCAATTCAAGATGCTGATGACGCCGTAAAGCTCGGCATGACAGCAAGAGTAAAATTCAATCCGCAGATTGCACAAGAAAGCGCTGGCTTTCTCATCCCCAGCAGCGCACTCACTGAAAACAATGGCAAAAAAACAGTCTGGGTGATTGATGCCAACAATAAGGCACAGTCGCGTACGGTAGAAACAGGTCAATTCGGTGAAGATGGTGTCTTGATTAGTAGCGGCTTGCAAACGGGTGAAAAAATTGCCATTGCAGGGGTGCATACCTTGATTAAAGACCAAGTAGTAAAACCCGTGCTTGAGCATGAGGCTATGCCATGAATGATCCGCAAGATAATACGCAAGATTCAGCAGATAAATTAGCACTAACCTCACGCTTTAATCTTTCCGATTGGGCGTTAAAACACCAAACCTTGGTCTTGTATTTGATGTTAGTCATCACCATTGCCGGCTTGGTTGCCTATACCAAACTGGGTCAATCCGAAGACCCACCTTTTACTTTTAAGGTGATGCTAGTGCATACCTCTTGGCCCGGTGCAAGCGCACAGGAAGTCGAGCAACAAGTCACCGACAAGCTGGAAAAGAAAATTCAAGAAGTCCCGCATCTTGATTTCACCCGAAGTTTTTCACGTCCAGGCGAGTCCATGATATTTATCATCATCAAAGATGATACTTTTTCCGAAGACATCCCTAACCTTTGGTATGAAGTCCGCAAAAAAGTCGGCGACATTCGCCACACCCTGCCACAAAGCATTGAAAGCCTTACGTTTAATGATGAATTTAGCGATGTCTACGGCAGCATGTATGCTTTGACGGGTGATGGTTTTGATTATGCGGCACTCAAAAAGCAAGCAGAAATGATTCGGTCAGAACTGCTCAAAATACCCGATGTCGCCAAAGTCGATTTTTTCGGCGAACAAAAACAGCGGCTGTTTATCGAGATTTCCAATGCCAAGCTCGTGACAATAGGCATCAGCACGTCTGAGCTTATCTCAACTTTACAAGCGCAAAATGCCGTGGTGCGTGGCGGCAGCTTTGATTCGGCAGACGAGCGCATCCGCATTGCCGTTACAGGTCGCTACAATAAACTGGACGATTTACGCGAACTGCGCTTACGCGCCAATAACCAGGATTTTCGTTTAGGTGATGTCACACGCATTTATCGCGGCTATGAAGACCCGCCACATGACCGCGTACGTTTTCAAGGTAAAGACAGCTTGCTACTGTGCGTGAGCATGAAAGATGGCGGTGATGTGATTGCGCTGGGTCATGATCTCGATAAGGCTATCGCCAACATTCAGCAACAATTGTTGGTCGGTTTAGAATTTAATACCGTCACATCACAACCAAAAATAGTGGCGAATTCCGTTAATGATTTCGTTAAATCCTTGCTGGAAGCTTTAGTCATCGTGCTGGGAGTCAGCCTACTTTCGTTAGGTTGGCGTAGTGGTATCGTCGTCGCCATTACCATTCCTGTCGTATTGGCAAGCACATTTTTAGTCATGTATCTCAATAACATAGGACTGCATAAGATTTCGCTGGGCGCATTAATCCTAGCCTTGGGCTTATTGGTAGATGATGCCATTATCGCCGTGGAAATGATGTCGTCCAAAATGGAGCAGGGCTGGGACAGAGCCAAAGCCGCATCTTATGCTTACACCTCAACAGCCATGCCAATGCTTACGGGTACGTTAGTCACTGTAGCTGGCTTTTTGCCGATTGCCACCGCTGCATCGGCTACTGGCGAATATACCCGATCTATATTTCAGGTGTCCGCCATTGCCTTAGTGATTTCCTGGTTTGCGGCGGTCATTTTTGTACCGTACTTGGGGTTTCACTTATTGCCCGATTACGCCCATGCACCGCAACCATCCAAATTCAGGCTATGGCTTAAAAATAGGCTGGGCTTGGTCGAGGCTGAAACAACCGACAATCACCATCATGATATTTATAACACCCCGTTTTATAAAACCTTTCGCGCAGTTGTCACGGCTTGTGTGCGATACCGAAAAACCGTTATTGCCATCACCTTAGCGTTGTTCGTCTTGTCGATTATTGGTTTTGGTAAGGTGCAACAACAATTTTTTCCTGATTCTACGCGTCTGGAATTGATCGTCGATTTACGCATGACCGAAGGCGCTTCCTACACGGCGACCGATGCACAGGCCAAAAAACTGGAGCAATGGCTGCATGACTGGAACAAAAAAAACACGGGGATTGAAAATTTTGTTGCGTATATCGGCTCAGGCGCCCCCCGCTTTTATTTACCCCTGGATGTGCAATTACCGCATCGCGGTTTTGGGCAATTTGTCATCTTGAGCAAAACCTTAACTGCGCGTGAAGCTTTACGTAAAGATCTGCTTGCCTTGTTTGAAAGCGATTTCCCTGCATTACGTGCATCCGTATTGCGCTTGGAGAACGGTCCGCCCGTGGGCTTTCCCGTGCAATTTAGGGTATCAGGGGCAGACATCCCGCAAATCCGCGCCATTGCAAACCAAGTTGACGGAATAATGCGTTCCAATAGCCATCTATTGAATGTGCAATTCGATTGGGAAGAACCCAGCAAAGTCGTTAAAGTCACTATAGATCAAGCCAAGGCAAGGTTGCTGGGGATTAGTTCAGTCGATATTGCCAACATCCTCAATGGCGCATTGCACGAGCTTTACATCACCGAGTTCAGGGAAGGCATAGAGCGCATCGACTTAGTTGCACGCGCTCCAGAACTTGAACGCACTCGCCTGTCGCATTTGCCTGATTTGATGATTAACACCAAAACAGGCGTAGGTGTACCATTGTCACAAATCGCAACAATTAGTTCCGAGTTTGAAGACGGCGTTATCTGGCGACGTAACCGTATGCCGTCGATTATCATCCGCGCCCATTTACAGGGCGATTTGCAAGCCCCGGTGGTATCGCAACAAATTGAAGACAAACTAACCGAAATCAAAGCCGCATTACCGCTCGGCGTAAACATAGAAACCGGCGGCGCGGTGGAAGAGTCTGCCAAAGGTGGCGCATCAGTAGCGGCAGGCTTTCCACTGTTTTTAATCGCCGTATTAACAATACTAATGGTACAACTCCAAAGTTTTTCGCGGGTATTTTTAGTGTTATTGACTGCACCGTTAGGTTTAATCGGCGTGACCGTCGCATTATTGCTGTTTGATAAGCCATTTGGTTTTGTCGCCATGCTCGGCACCATTGCGCTATCAGGCATGATAATGCGAAATTCCGTGATCTTAGTCGATCAAATCGACCAAGATAGATCTTCTGGACTTGAACCCTGGCAAGCAGTCGTCGAGTCAACCATACGCCGCTTTAGACCGATTGTATTGACCGCTGCGGCGGCTATTTTAGCGATGATACCGCTGACGCGCAGTGTATTTTTTGGCCCAATGGCGGTTGCTATTATGGGCGGTCTGGCGGTTGCCACGTTGTTGACCGTGCTGTTTTTACCAGCGTTGTATGCAGCATGGTTTAAGGTGGATGCACCCAAAATGGCTTAAAAACAAGCTATATAGTAAACTATACCCGTTGATAATCTAATTAAAACCCATGACAGCCACCGATAACGTACACCCAGAAGAAATCCACAAATTCGGCTCAATGGCGGAACGTTGGTGGGATGAACAAGGTGAATTCAAAACCTTGCACGACATCAATCCGCTACGATTGGAATTTATCCAGCGCTATGCTGCGCTTGAGGGACAACGGTATGTTGATGTCGGTTGCGGCGGTGGGATTTTAACTGAGGCACTGGCAAGGCACGGTGCTGATGCGACGGGTATTGATCTCAGTGAAGACTTAATTGATGTCGCTGACTTGCACGGGCTTGAATCAGGCATCAGCGTACATTATCAAAAAATCAGCGCAGAAGAACTGGCAAGCCAGCAACCCGAAAGTTTCGATCATGTCACCTGTATGGAAATGCTGGAACATGTTCCCAACCCAGGTTCCATCATCAATGCCTGCGCGACGTTAGTAAAGCCGGAAGGGATGGTGTTTTTCTCCACCCTTAACCGTAAGCCCAAAGCCTACGTGCTGGCGATTGTTGCTGCTGAACATCTGCTTAAAATGTTGCCCAAAGGCACCCACGATTACAAGACTTTCATCAAGCCGTCGGAGCTATGTCAATCTGCCCGCACTTGTGGGCTTGCCTTGCAAGGCATGGTAGGGATTGAGTACAACCCATTCACCAAGCAGTTTAGCCTAAGCAAAGATATTGATGTCAATTACATCGCCGCTTTTAAACGTGAAGATTAGTAAAGCTCTCAAACTTTCAATAATCCACACCTTATTCCGCCTCCTGTTTAATATTGAAAACGAACTGTTATGCCGTTAACTAATCACGTCATTTTGATTACTGGTGCAGGTGGCGGATTGGGAAGCACCGCAGCTTTAGCCTTAGCCAAGCAAGGTGCAACGATTATCTTATTGGATAAAAGCATTCCCAAGCTGGAAAAAGTTTATGATGCAATCAAAGCAGCAAATGCACCAGAACCTATCCTATATCCCTTCGATTTGGCAGGTGCCAATGAAGATGAATACCAGGAATTAGCCGATAAAATCGAGGGAAAATACGGTTCTTTGCAAGGTTTATTGCATTCTGCCGTGGAGTTCAGCAGCTACACTCCGTTAGCTTCACAAAGCACTAAAGATTGGGGGCATACCTTAAACGTCAACTTGAATGCCCCGTTTTTGTTAAGCCGTGTGTTGTTGCCCGTACTGCAAAAAAGCCAGATGGCAGCCATCGTATTCACTTCGGATTCTTCTGCACGTACTGCTGCGGCTTATTCAGGTGCTTATGGCGTATCTAAATTTGCGTTAGAAGGATTGGCACTTATCCTTGCCGAAGAAATGGAATCATCCCATAAGATTCGGGTCAATATTTTTGTTCCTGGTCCTGTTGATTCACCCTTACGGAAACGGGCTTATCCAGCGGAAGATAAGGCTAAATTGCCCACGATGGAATCTTTGTCTGCCGCTTATTTGTATTTGTTTGGCTCTCAAAGTAGTGGCGTGAACGGCCAGACAATTGATGCCAGAACCTTTCATTTATAACGAGTATTATGTCCGAAAGAGAAGATGTTGTTTTAACCCGTGATGTCAATGTCATCACCGTACCAGATGGCAATACCACCACCCTTAGCAAAGGTGAAATAGTGACCATACATCAGGCATTGGGCAATAGCTATACCGTCGTTACTGAACACGGCAGCATGGTACGTATTGCCAATGTCGATGCTGATGCCTTGGGTAAAGAGCATCACCAACTGCATACCTTGGTCACGGAAACCGATGCCGAAGCGGTGGAAAACAACTGCTGGGAAGTGATGAAAACCGTGTATGACCCTGAAATTCCAGTCAATATCGTCGATCTTGGGCTGGTATATTACTGTAATGTCAAACCATCAGAAACAAAGCCTGACCTGAATGATGTCCACGTCATCATGACACTGACCGCACCAGGTTGTGGTATGGGGCCAGTTATACAAGGTGATGTCGAAAAATGTATCCGCGCATTGCCAGGTGTAGGCAATGTGAATATTGAGGTGGTGCTAGATCCGCCTTGGTCGCGGGAGATGATGTCAGAAGTTGCCCAGTTGCAGCTTGGGCTTTATTAAATCCTGGATAATTCCAGCCCTAATTACGTTGAATAAAAAGGGCTGGATGTAACGAATTGATTTAAGCGTTTAGATTAAACTCTTAATGTCTTCTAGTTGCTTCATAGCCTTATCTAAGTGCTCCTCAATCCCTTTCATATCGTTTTTCTTAGCCATAGTCCTGGCTTTTTTAATGACTTCGTTGGTGCGTGAGCGTTCTCTGTCAACAACATCATTCGCATTCACGTCTTTGCCATAATCCATGCATTGTTTGATGAATTTGTAGACTTCTTCACCTGGTTTTCCTTCAGCGGCCGCAAGTTTAGCCTTCTTTAGCTCGCCAATCATCAAATCGATAGCATCCGCTGGCGCGTAAGAAACACGACCGGCATCGGATTCTGCCATAGCGACTGATGAAAAAGCCCCCATAGCCAAAGCAATCAGGGAAGAAAGTACGATTGTTTTTAAGTTTTTCATATTGGACTAATCCTCATTATGTAATGTATAGCGTTGTTTCGGTCAATTCTTAAAATTTACCGCGCGGGATTTTATCATATTTTGAAAATTTTACTTAATCTCTGCAAAAAATTTAGCAAAGAAATTTCAAGCCTCAAATTCAAATAATTAGCAGCGATCCAATGCTAATCCTTACCAAAAAGCATACAACGCCATAAAACTAAACCTAATTATTCATGCACAACCTAAAAAAACCTATATCCAACAAATATTTGATATGATGATATTTGCCAGCAATGCTGTTACTTTAATGATGATTCAATCTATTTAGTTACTGAGAAATACCATGCACAACAATAATAATAACTCCGTGGTTGTTAAATTTAAGCCGCAGAAACCCGCTCTCCAGTTAGGGCTGCTTGCACTGCTCTCTCTGTCAATTTTTAAAATTCCAAACATTCTGCTTGCCGTCAATAATGATTGGGGCAATGGTTTTCAACATCCCCTTCACGGATGGGATCACCTGCTAACCATGATCGCCGTAGGCATTTGGGCGGCGCAGCTACGTGGTGTGGCGATCTGGATGTTGCCGCTCACATTTGTCAGCGTAATGAGCCTTGGTGGTCTTGCCGGAGCAGCCAGCTTTGCTATACCCAGCGTGGAAATTATAATCTTGCTTTCCGGCTTGGTATTTAGTGTGTTCATCGTTCGCAAAGTCCGGTTTACGACTCGGATGAATGTCTTGATCGTCGCTTTTTTCGCCTTCTTTCATGGCTATGTGCATGGACAGGAAATATCAGCCTCAGCGAGTTTGATTTCTTACACGCTGGGTTTTGTTATCGCTACCTTGCTGTTACACGGTGCTGGGATTGCGGCTGCACGTTTGATGACCTTGTCTTTTGCCTTTTTTGTAGGCGGCAATGCTTATGCCCAAGAACCTGAAGTGACTACAACCGAATCAGCAGAAACCACCGTAGCCACTGAAAGCAACACCAGCAGTAAAGATTCAGTCGAACTTGAGGAAATGACCATTACCGAACGGGCAGATTCCCAAGTAGGTATCGCAGACAGCGCCTCGCAAGGTAACGTCGGACAAGCCCAGCTTAAATTTCGACCGATAACCCGACCGAGCGAAGTGCTAGAAACAGTACCAGGGCTAATCGCTACTCAACATAGCGGCGAAGGCAAAGCCAGCCAGTATTTTTTGCGCGGCTTTAACCTAGATCATGGCACTGACTTCCTCACCCAAGTTGATGGCGTACCCGTCAACCAATTGTCGCATTCGCATGGTCAGGGTTGGACAGACACTAATTTCCTTATCCCAGAATTGATCGAAACCCTGGATTATAAAAAAGGCAGCAACTACGCCGAAAATGGCGATTTTTCTAGCACTGGTTCTGCAAATATTCATTACTACAAAGAGCTGCCGCAAAATATTGCTAAATTTACTGGCGGCATGTTTGATTATTACCGTGGCATGGTTGCGGGTTCTCATAAACTGGGTGACGGCAATATTTTATATGGCGCTGAAAGCGTTTATAACAACGGTCCGTGGACAGTCGGCAATGATTACCTGAAATTCAACGGCATGTTGCGTTATAGCGAAGAGCATGGTGATCGTGGTTGGAGCATTACCAGTATGGCGACTAAATCCGATTGGTATTCGACTGATCAAATACCATTACAAGCCGTCAACCAGGGCAAACTTGATCGGTTTGGCACTATTGATCCTACCGATGGCGGCGATAGCCAACGTTATAGCTTAACGGGTGAATGGCATCGTCAGGATGCAGCAAGCGAAACCAAGTTGATGGCTTACGGAGTATATTCCAAGCTGCATTTGTTTTCTAACTTTACCTATTTTCTCGACAACCCTCCAGGATTTCCTACTGATCCCAATGGTTGCCGTAACCCCAATCCAGATGGCAATTGCGGTGACCAATTTGGTCAACCTGATGACCGCTGGACAACAGGTTTTAAAGGTAGCCATACCCTTTTCCATAAACTTGGCGATGCCGATTCAGAAACCACATTTGGTTTGCAAATACGAAACGATAACATTCAAAATGCACTGACCAAGACTAAGGCACAAGTTGAATATGGCGTTACCCGTCAAGACAATATCTGGGTAACGTCTATCAGCCCTTATGCAGAAAACAAAACCCGTTGGAATGACTGGTTTCGGACTAATGTGGGCGTACGCTTTGATAGCTTCCGTTTTGATGTCAGCAACAGCAATATCCCCCAAAATAACGGTGAACGCTATGATGGACTGGTCAGCCCAAAACTCGGTTTAATTTTTGGTCCTTGGGCAGATACTGAGTTTTATCTCAACGGTGGTCTTGGTTATCATAGTAATGATGCCCGTGGTATTAACACCCGCATCGACCCTGCCACCAACACCTCAGTAGAACGCGCTGATCCGCTGGTTCGTACTTATAGTGCGGAAGTGGGCATACGTTCAACATGGGTTAAAGGTTTACAAAGTACCCTATCGATTTGGTGGCTGGATATTGATTCAGAATTGCTGTTTGTCGGCGATGCCGGAACGACAGAAGCCAGCCGCCCAAGTCGTCGCTACGGCCTTGAATTTAACAACTATTACTCGCCTACCGACTGGTTAACCTTCGATGCAGATTTAAGTTTTTCCCACTCTCGCTTTCGCAATAATGTCATTGGAGAAGGAAATCACATACCGAATTCAGTAGAAACAGTTATTGCAGCAGGAGCAACTTTCCACGATGTCTATGGTGGTTTTTTCGGTGGCCCCAGAATGCGTTTCTTCGGCCCCCGCACCTTGATTGAAGATAACAGCAAGCGGTCAGAGTCAACATTGTTGGTGTCCGCCATGCTGGGTTATGAAGTTAACAAGAACCTGAGCTTTCAGGCCGAAGTATTCAATATTTTGAATCGTGAAGATGATGGCATTACTTATTACTATCAATCCAAACCTTTCATTAATGAACAGGCAAATAATGGAGATTTCCACTTCCATCCGGTTGAGCCAGTTAGCTTTCGTTTAGGCTTTACGGCGAAATTTTAGGTTTTTCTTGAAGTTATACGGGTGTCTACAATAGATGCCCGTATATAAGGATTTCTAAAGTTACTTTGTTCTCATTAATCCGCAATGCCTTTCCTGATTAGCAAGATACCTTTTGAATCTTTCAACAGCCGCCTTACTTGAGCCTTGAGCCTTGAGCCTTGAGCCTTGAGCCTTGAGCCTGAAATATTTTGCTTTACCCTCCATCAACAGTAAACTATCCCCCACCCAACATAAATTACTCAGAGATACGTTCATGCCACGCAGGGTTCTTATTATTTGCCATTTTCTTTTGATATGCTCCATTGCACTACCTAGCCGTGCCGATCAAGCAACCTTAAAACCCTTTGTCCCAGGCAGTTATCAACAACTACTGGATAGCAATGCCAATAAGCCTTTTATGCTGGTGATCTGGTCGATTACCTGTTCATCCTGCCTTAAAGATATGGCCTTATTGAACAAGTTGCACAAGGCCAACCCGAACATCAATATGATTATGCTGGCAACTGACGATGTAACGGCGACTGATGATATTCAGAAAATACTGGCGAAAAACGAACTAACCGGACTTGAAAACTGGCTGTTTGCCGACGAAAACCCACAAAAACTGCGTTACGAGATTGATCCAAAATGGTATGGGGAAATGCCACGCACTTATTTCCTCAACAAAAAGCATGAGCGGGAAGGTATCAGCGGGGTTTTGTCTCAAAAAGATTATGAAACTTACTTCAAGAAAACCCTCAATTGAACCACTATGCCCTCAGCAGTTTTTACACTTATGGGTTGGGGCAGAGACTGTGAAAGAATTAAATATTGGGGGTACAAACCTAGCTTTACGCCCACACCACATTGTTAACATCAAAGTCGTGTAAAAATATAACTATGATTTTCTGCACATTTTTACAATACTTTCACAGTCTCAGTAGCGTAACCCAACTTTTTCAACGAATTGCTGGGTTACGTTGCACTAACTCAGCCTACTTTGACTTCCTTCGGATATCCTTCCAAAAAACAACGTCTTTTCCCGCTTTATTGATGTATCTCGCTTCCTTAGCTCTCATTGGTTGCTCCTCTGAGCCACTTTTAAGCACTGCTGAACCCAAAAAAGTAACAGCCGAATCAACAACAATAACATCTTATTCAACATCAACCTTCGGGCTATACGACATTTCCACGTTTGATGTTTACGTGGACGATGACATTATCCATGTTATTGCAGGCGGCAAAGTTTCCGCCAAAGATAAGCAAATCAAGCTAAATTACACACGTTCTGAGGATGGTGGTCAAAATTGGTTAACGCCAGTAGCCCTAAGCAATCTTCCTGCAAGCATAAACAGCCGTGGCAATGATGTTCAGCTTGCCGCCAAAGGTAATCACCTGCTTGCCGTCTGGCAAACCAAGGGCGAACTGCCCAGCATGGGTTCTATGGCAAGTGCTTATTCCGAAGATAACGGCAAAACCTGGCAGCAAGGCGCTAATCCGGCGATTAACAATGAGGGCGACCAATCTCACATCGACCTGATTGCCGACCAGCATGGAGTGTTTCATGCTGTTTGGTTGGAAGATCCCGAAGAAAATGGCTACCAAAGCCTGCGTTACTCCCGATCCGTTGATTGGGGCAAGCATTGGGGACTAGCAACAACGTTAGATGATTCAACTTGCTCTTGTTGCTGGAATACACTTGCTTTGTCACCAGAAGGGGATCTGAACATACTCTACCGTGATATGAAACCCCGCGATATGGCTCTGCTGCAATCTTACGATGACGGCAAAACTTGGCGACATATTAGTACGGTAGGTGAGTTTGATTGGAAGTTTGATGGCTGCCCTCATGTGGGCGGTGCTTTGGCATACACGGGATCCAACAATACAAGGCAACTACATGGCTTAGTGTGGACAGGTGCGGAGGAGAAATCGGGCTTATATCACTTGATCTCCAAAAATAACGGCACAAACTGGTCAATCCCGAAAAAGATCGGTAACACGGCTATTCATGGCGATATTGCTGCGTTTGATGGAAACCTTGTCGCTTTGTGGGATGAAATGGAACCTGATGGAGCCAGCATTTTTTACGCAAAATCCGAGGATGACGGATTAACTTGGTCACCCGCAACACGATTAACCACTGCAAACAATGCCGCAACTCACCCCAGATTAGTTGTTACAAAACACGGACTGTTAGCCTTATGGACAGAAAAGCCCAGCAAACAAGCTGGAAAATTGGCATTGCAATTCA